>NZ_DDYV01000300.1:0-7918 GCF_002348205.1 Desulfobacter sp. UBA2225
CGGGCTATCAACTTCAGGACACCTGCAACCTGCTGTACCCGGTTTGTTTCCCAACGCACCTTCAGGACAGAATCTTCCATTTCCCGGAACTTGACTCTACCATGGACCAGGCCCGAAAGATAGCCCGGCAAGGTCTCCAGCATGCCGGTTGCGTCATTGCCGAAGTCCAGACAGCCTCCAGGGGCCGACTGAACAGGCAATGGGCCTCTGCCCGGGGCGGGCTTTGGTTTACCCTGATCCTTAAACCGGATTTGCCGCCTCCCCTGGCCTGGACCATGAATTTTGCCGCTTCGACCTGCATGGCCGAAGTTCTGGCCGGCTTATTTGACCTGGATGTCCGTGTCAAATGGCCCAATGACCTGCTTCTCAAAGGTCGCAAGCTGTCCGGAATGCTGGCGGAAATGGAAACCCGGGCGGATATGGTTAATTTCCTGTTTCTGGGCATCGGGCTTAATGTGAACAATGAACCGGAATCAAATCAATACCAGGCCATTTCCCTGAAAACAGCCCTGGGAAAATCTGTGTCCAGAAAACAAATCCTGACCCGGTTCCTGGATCTGTTTGAATCCAGGATTTCGACCGTTGATCCGGCCAGGATCATCAGCCGGTGGAAGGAACGGACCGGCACCATCGGCAGCGATGTCAGGGTTCAAACCCATGACCGGGTGTATGAGGGCAAGGCCCTGGATGTGGATGACTCCGGTGCCCTCATTGTCCAAGGCCGGGACGGCATCACCCGGAAAATTATTTATGGCGATTGTTTTCACTCGTGAAAAATAACCTGAGATGAATGGTAAACATATGGATGTTTCTGTAAAACCGATTGTATATTCAGCCCTTTTTATCGCCCTGATCAGTATTGGCGCAATGATTGCCATACCTGTGGGTCCTGTCCCCATTGTACTTCAAAACATGTTTGTCCTCCTGGCGGGTTTGATCCTGCCGCCGGCCTGGGCTGCCGGGTGCGTGGCGGTTTATCTGCTCATGGGATTTGCCGGACTGCCGGTATTTGCCGGCGGCACTTCGGGTATTGGAAAAGTGGTCGGCCCCACCGGCGGATATCTTCTCTCTTATCTGCCTGCCGCATTCCTTACCTCTGTCATATCCGGTCGCACTAAAAATAGCCTGATCCGGGATAGTGTGGCCACCATTACCGGAATGGCGGTGATTTACCTGTTCGGCGTACCCTGGCTGAAATGCGTGCTGGCCGTCTCCTGGAGCAAGGCCCTGGCTGCGGGCATGTACCCCTTTCTTGCCGGTGCTGTGGTTAAAATGATTGCAGCAGTAATAATCGCCCGAAAGCTTCGTCCCCTGATCCGGTTGTAAGCGTTTTATGGATAACGTATTGCTGAGAACAGATCATCTGACCCATGCCTTTGGTTCGGGGGATACAGGCATATTTGAGATTTGTCTGACCGTATCCCGGGATGATTTCATTGTGCTTGCCGGAAAAAACGGATGCGGAAAAACCACCTTGATCCGTCATTTCAACGGTCTGTTGATGGCGGATACCGGCCGGGTTCTGTTCAACGGGCAGGATATTCAAAAAAACCTGACCTTTGCCCGCAAAAAAATCGGTATGGTTTTCCAGGACCCGGATACCCAGATCATTGCAGATACCGTGTTTGATGAAACCGCCTTTGGTCCGGAAAATTTAAACATGAGCCGGGAAGAGATTAATGGCAAAGTGAATAAAGTTCTTACCCTGCTGGACCTGGACCACTTACGAGACAGAAATCCTGCCACCCTTTCCGGCGGGGAAAAGCGGCGGCTGGCCATTGCCGGCATCCTGGTCATGGAACCGGATCTGATTGTTTTTGACGAGCCGTTTGCCAATCTGGACTATCCATCTGTTTTATCCCTGGCCGGACTGTGCCGAAAACTTCACCAGTCCGGGCACGCCATTGTCATGACCAGCCATGATGTGGCACCGGTGATCACGTTTGCCACTAAAATGGTAATCATGGACAAAGGACGGATCAAGGAACAAGGAGATCCAATCTTGCTTGCCCCCTGTCTTGAATCATATGGCGTAAAAAATCCGTTTACCCCCATGGCACAGGCGTGGGCACGGTGACACTTTTTTCTTATCGTCCAGGTAACACCTTATGGCACACCCTGGATGTCCGGTGCAAATGCCTTCTGGTCTGCCTGTTGAGCCCGCCTGTACTAAAGACGGGATTGCCCGCGAATATTGTCTGCTTGTGCGTTTTAATGTTTATATTGAAAAAATTGGGGGTGGGCCCGGCAACGCTTGTAAAGGCCCTGAAAGCCTTCCTTTTGTTTTTAATACTGATATTTTTCTGCCGGTGGGCAGGCACGCCCGGTGATCCCATGGTGACCCTGCATGGATTCAGCCTGACCCGCCAGGGTTTTACTTCCGGCAGCCTGGTTGCGTTAAGGTTTCTGGTCGTCATGCTGTTAGGGCTGATATTGACGGCAACAACCCGGTCCATGGAAATCAAGGCGGCTGTCCAGTGGTTTTTCAAACCTGTTCCTTTTATTCCTGAAAAACGGGTGGCTGTGATGGTGGGTCTGGCCCTGAAATTCATGCCCCTGATCCTCGATAACGCCAGGGAAGTGACCCATGCCGTCAATGCCCGGTGCGGCAATTTAAGGAAAAATCCTGTGCGGCGACTTATCAACCTCTCCTGGCCCCTGCTGAAAAAAACATTTCAATCCGCAGATGACCTGACCCTTGCCATGCAGGCCAGGTGTTACAATGAAAACCGCACGGATCCAAGGTTTTCCACCAATGGAAAAGAGGGTTGGGTGGTTGGTCTGGCGCTTTTTTTTTCCGTCGGGATGCTACTGATGGGCTGAGCCTGGTTTCTGCCTACTCGCCAAAGGATTTCGCGAAAAGGGCTTGATCATAACATCGGTCAGATTGTGCGCATCTTCTCAGAACCGGAAAAATACCGCTGGAATTACAAATGGTTCATAATGTCCTGAACAGGGTTTTCTCATAAGTGGCCCATCTTATGATCAAGCCCTTTTGGTCTTTGCATTTTGAGAAGATTCAGCGTATGTAGATGTCATGCCAGGTGTCTTTATCCTTTCTGTGAATTGTTTTTGTTTGGTCACAATATCTATTCACAGACCGGGTAAATTTTATCTACATTTTTTTAAAAAACTTTCCGAATGGGGAGTGATTTGTAAGTCGAATCGTCAAGGAGAGATTTACAAATGTGCTTGTGGTTTATTTTTAGATGCTGACATTAACGCTTCTCTTAATATTCTGCACTTGGGAGCCTATAGTCCTCAAGCCTCATATATAAAACAGGATAACTATATATATTTATTGATATTTTATATAACTATCGGAACCGGACTTGGGTTATCTGTTTCATATTTTATCATTACGCAGAATCATCACGGTACTATGGATGTGGTTTCCCTGTTAGGGAAAGGATCAACATTTATTATACGGTTACCATTGGAACAGATCAAGCGATAGAAGGGGGGACGGCAATTGAAAGTACTTGTAATTGATGATGAAAAGCATATCCGACAAAGCCTTTCCGATTATCTGGAAGATAATGATTATGATGTTATAACAGCAGAAAACGGACAACAGGGCCTGCGGTTTATTTCCTCTGAAAAGCCCGATCTGGTGCTGCTGGATTTAAGGATGCCGGAGATGGATGGGATTGACGTTTTGCGGCAAGGAAAAAAAATAATGCCGGATCTCCCCATGATCGTTATTTCAGGGGCAAATTGTATCGGAGAGGTGGTCAAGGCATTGCACTATGGGGCCTGGGATTATCTCGAAAAGCCCATACACAATTTTACCGCATTGGATCATTCGATCAATCTGGCCCTGGAAAAGGCCAGATTGATTCGAGAAAACAGAGACTACCAGGAAAATCTGGAAAAAATGGTAAAAGAAAGAACCCGTGAACTTGAAAATGCCAACACACATTTATCCAACATCAATGAGCGGTTGCATAAAATTGTCGAAACCACACAACGGTTGCACGCTTGCGTTGAGATGGAACATTTCGGCAAGAAGGTGCTTGAAGAATTTGCAGCCCATATGACGGCGACCGGCGGCAGTTTGTATTTGCTTGAAAAAAATGGACTGCGACTGGTGCATTCACTTATTTCCGAGCATACACCGGAATTTATCCCCTTCCCGTTACCTGAGGACTCTGTATTCAAAACGGTTTTGGACCAGGGAGAGGCGCTTCTTGTCCACAACATTGAAAAAGAAAACACATATCTTCCTAGCGGATGGCCCGGATATTCAAATGGTTCATTTCTTGCCTTCCCAATAAGGGAAGATTTTGGCAATCCCATTGGTATTATCACGCTTTATAACAAACAAACACCCCCCTTTATTGACCAGGATAAAGAGATTGGCGCCATCCTTTCATCTTATTGTTGCGAGACCATACGGGCCATTAAGGCTTTTCAGGAGTCTAAAAGAAAAGAAATTCAGCTTCAACAAGCCCAGAAAATGGAAGCAATCGGCACGCTTGCCGGCGGGATTGCCCATGATTTTAATAATATCCTTTCGGGCATTATCGGTTATGCGGAACTGGCCAAAATGGCCATTGGTACAAATGAAAAGGCCCGAAAATATATCGACCAGGTGATGGCAGGTGCATGGCGTGCCGGTAAAATTATCTCCCAGATTCTGACGTTCAGCCGGCAGGCTGAGTCTGAAATGAGACCATTGAAGGTTTATTTAATTGTTAAAGAGGCTGTTAAATTCCTTCGCTCCTCCATTCCTTCGACCATCCATATTATTGAAAAAATTGACGCCAAAGATATGATTGTGGCTGATGCGACCCAGATTCATCAGGTGATTATAAATCTGTGCACCAATGCATATCATGCCATGAAGGACGCCGGCGGAACCTTATCCATATCTTTAAGGAATGCTGAACTCTCCGTAGAAGACCTGGAAGAGGGATCTCCTCTCGGTGAATATATCACTTTGCAAATAAAGGACACCGGATGCGGTATTGATGAAGACGTCATAGATCGGATTTTTGAGCCCTATTTCACAACCAAAGAAGTCTCCCATGGCACAGGACTGGGTTTGGCCGTAGTCAGCAGCATCGTTAAAAAACATAAGGGCATGATAAAAGTTCACAGCCGAATCGGTAAGGGAACGGTTGTCGACGTTTTTTTTCCAGTATTCAATTCACCCCTGGATCAATGCACAAAACCCGAATACAATATAAAGGCATTCGAGGGGACGGAACGTATTCTGCTTGTTGATGATGAACAAGCTCTTCTGGATTCCACCCAGCAAATACTTTCCAGTATGGGATATACCGTATCCGGTTTTACTGACAGCATATCCGCTTATAAGGCGTTTGCCAAAGAACCCAATGCCTTTGACCTGGTAATTACCGATATGAGTATGCCCAATATGGACGGCAGGTTATTGTCGGAAAAAATTTTATCGCTTAAAAAAGATATGCCGATAATACTTTGCACAGGATTTCATGAATCGTTTACTGAAAAGGACGCCACTAAAATGGGTATTCGCCGATATCTCCACAAACCGGTCCCAAGACAAACCTTAACATTGGCCATTCGTGAAGAATTAAGCAACCTTGGGGGAAAAAATGGAACAAATTAAAAAAAGCATATTAGTCGTTGATGATGAAATCTATATCCGACAGAGTTTTATTGACTATTTTGAAGACCGGGATTGGCTGGTTTTTGATTCGGAAAGTTGTGAAGCCGCTCTTGAACTGCTCAAGACCCAGGCCTGTTCCGCGGCTATCGTAGATATCCGTATGACCGGCATGGATGGCGAGACGTTTATCAAGAACGCATCAAAAATATATCCTGATATGGTTTTTATCATCTGTACAGGCTCTCCTGAATATGAAAAATCAGAAGATATGATTCAACTCTCCAATGTTGCAGATCAGGTTTTTGGCAAACCGGTGATATGTATTGATAAACTGGAGGAGACAATCCTATGCATGTTCGCTGGTAAAAATTCATAAAATATTTTCAGAGCGCTGTGTGATGTTCTGTATATGCCGACCACGCAGGATCTCAAAGAGGCCAAAGGCAAGGCCCTGTCAGAAAAAGACATTGTCCCGGCAATGGCCCGGAGCTTTGTTAAACCGATCGTCAACGGCAACAACTATCACCCATTTTTTTCTGCCCATAGGTCTTGAACTTTTCAAGAACGATCTCCATCTCTTCATCCGGCAGGATGACTGGATGTCCGATGCTCTTGGTCTGATAATAAATCCGGGCGACAAATTCAATCTCTTCGGCAGCGGCAAAAGCAGTGTCCATACTGCTGCCAACTGCTACAAGTCCGTGATTGGCAAGCAGCACGGCATTATAATTTCCAATATATTCGGCCACTATTTCAGCCAGTTCCGGTGTACCAAAAGTGGCATACGGCGCCAGAGGTACTTTTTTTCCTGCAAACCCGACAAGATAATGAACTGCCGGGATTTCCCATCCCAAACAGGCCATGGTAACCGCATAGGGGGAGTGGGTGTGGACAACGGCCTGGACATCCTTGCGCCGGTGATAGAGGGAAAGGTGAAAACCTAATTCGCTTGAAGGCTTGGCCTCTCCATCAATGACACGTCCCTGCATATCGGTGAGGACAACGTCCCGGGGCTGTAATACCGCGTACTCAATCCCGCTGGGACTGATGGCCACTGTTCCCCTATTTCGGTCAACAACGCTCAAATTCCCACCGGTACCGGTGGTCAATCCTGATGTCACCAGTTTAAGACCAAAACGCACAACGGTTTTTCTTTCATTTTCCAGCTCCATAAACGCCTCCATAAAAAAGGGTCCACCTTGTTATAACAGCCATGGTCTGATCTGACATATCAACTGCCAGGCATCGCCCATGGCTGTTTATTGGAAATCAGTCTTTCCGGACTCTTAAAAAAGAGGCGAATTTCGGAACTCCGTTTTTACTGAATCCATGATATTTAAACGTTACGGTTGTCCCAACGGCAGGCGGGTTATTGCGAATCAGATCCGTGAACCCGGTCCCTAATTTAAAAATGACGCCGTTTTCCAGTTTCACCGTGAGCGATCCCATGGCGTTTTCATATTTGCCTTTTCCCTTGTTAATACCGATAATAAGGCCTTCCATGTCCCGGTTTTTTTTTACCTTGAGAACATATGCGCTTCTGCCTGTATGGTAGGGCATATTGGGATTTTTTACGATAACGCCTTCACCGCCTCTTGATTCCACTTCAAGAAAAAACCGGTCCAGATCCGGTCTACTTTGGATCAAAGTCTGCTGAAGCACCCTGACATAGGGGTTAGGATGAAATGTGAACCACTCTTTTGCCATGTCAAGCCGCTGAAAAAAAGCCCCCTTCTGGTTAGGCACCTCAAAAATATGGTAATTAATTTTTTCCCACCCCGAGCTCGGCTCGGCATCAAGCACCACAGACTGAACAAACTCAAAATCCCCTTGTTTGCTCCACAACTCGCCATCCAATTCAAACGCAGGAAAATTTTTGATAAACCATGGCGGCGGATGAAGGGTCAGCCCTTTTCGGGTCAACAGGCGCCTGCCGTCCCAGTATCCGCGTATTCCATCCAGTTTTTCGCTCATTACCCAGCCTTTAATGTCTTCTTTTCCGGTATACGACCGGGCCTTTTGTAAATCCAAATCATTTGCCTGACAAAAAGAGCAAAAGAAGAAGAGCACCATTAACCATATCCCGACAATTTTTTGATAAATATGGTTGGTGAAATCAGACATAAGCCGCTCTTATTATTATCGGGATCTGAGCCTCATTTGGGGAGCCTCATTTGGCCCAGGTCAGGGGAAAACAAACAAAAATACAACGACCATTATAGATCTCTTTCCTTAATAGGATAGGAACTTGCTTTTTGTCAACCAACATATAGAAAAATCGGGGCTTGGTCGTAACATCGGCCACAGCGTAGGTTGGGTTGA
>NZ_DDYV01000302.1:0-4506 GCF_002348205.1 Desulfobacter sp. UBA2225
CAATTTAAATGCGTTTGCCCTGTGTACCGCCACCCTTTAGTTGCATTTCCCAACGCTGTCCATTGAATACGCCTTCAAATACAGATATCGCCCGGCCATCGCCATAACCATTGCCGGTACCAAATGGACATTGGTGGGTATATTCGGTGCCATAAATTGACAGGGCATAGCCGGTTGCCCAGCCAATCTTACGCATAGGCTCCTGAGCTGCTGAGATATCACCAGAAAATACCTGGCAAAATTTTGCATCATTTACCAACTCGTCGCTCAATCCAAGTTCATTAAAAAAAGTGCTGCTATGGGTTACATATTCTGGTTCTGGAAGCGGCGTGGGAGTCACCGGTACGAAGTGACCAGAAAAAACCTGACGGGCACGGTGATCATCACCATCTCCGGTGGCATCAGGATCGGCATTTAAGGTATCCATTAAAGAATAATCAGCTAATCGCACAAACTCATCGAAAGTCGATATGCTCTGCTGAGCAGATGGTTTAGACAATGACATTGTTGCAAATACCTCGCTATGGGGAGCGCACATTGAGCGCTATTAAACAAGATTACAGTAGCAACCGCATGCATTGGTTGGGAGCAAGAGTCAGTATTAGGGTTAGGCCAATGGTCAGAGTTAAATCCGCCACAGATGCGGCGGATTTTAAGTCGCCATCAAAGCAGGCCAATGGAAGCATATTTGAGATATGTCTCCATAGCCCTAACCTTTAAGACAAGGTTTGCGTGCTGCCGCCACCTCGTCCAGCCGTGTTACCTTAGGAAGATAGGGTGCTGATTTCAGTTTCTCCGGGTTTGAAGCCGCCTCTTTAACAATGGCTTTTACCGCCTCAATGAACTGGTCAATGTCATCTTTGGATTCGGTTTCAGTGGGCTCCACCATAAAGGCGGCATCCACCACCAGGGGGAAATATACTGTGGGAGGATGAAATCCGTAATCCAAAAGACGTTTGGCCATATCCATGGTGCTGATATGGTATTCCTGAACGCTTTTGTCGGTAAACACACATTCGTGCATGCAGGGCCTGTCATAGGGTAGGTCCAGGGTGGTTTTAAGGCTTTCCTTAATGTAATTGGCATTAAGTACGGCAAGCTGAGAAGCACGCTTCAGGCCGTCGCCACCCATGGACAGAATATAGGCAAAGGCCCTGACCATGATGCCGAAATGGCCATAAAAGGTGTGCATCCGGCCAATGGTATCGGGGCAATTTGTAATAAATGAATAGGTATCGTTTTCCTTTTGAACTCTTGGCACAGGAAGGAAGGGAATCAGATCTTTAACCACGGCCACCGGTCCGGAACCGGGTCCGCCACCGCCATGGGGGGTGGAAAAGGTTTTGTGAAGATTTAAATGGAGCACATCAATGCCAAGTTCGCCGGGTTTGATGATTCCCATGACGGCATTCATGTTGGCACCATCGCCATAGACAAGGCCGCCCTTGGCATGGACAATATCACAGACCTCCTTGATGTTGTCTTCAAACAGACCCAGGGTGTTGGGATTGGTAATCATGATGCCGGCGGTATCTTCGTCCATGGCCTCGGCAACCGTAGCAGGTTCCAGAACTCCTTTGGGCCCTGATTTAATATTCACGGATTTATATCCGCAAAGACTTGCAGACGCGGGATTCGTGCCATGGGCCGTATCCGGGACGAGAATTTTCGAACGTTGCCTTCCCTGTTTGGCGTGCCAGGCATGGATCATGAGCATGCCGGTGAACTCCCCATGGGCTCCGGCCGCTGGCTGCAGCGTGACGGCGGGAAACCCCGTGATCTCTCCGAGCAGTTGCTCCAACTCATACATCAGCTTTAACGCCCCCTGGGAAAATTGATCCCCGGCCAGGGGATGGGCTGCGGCAAAGCCTTTGCGGGCTGCCTGGACCTCATTGGTTTTGGGATTGTATTTCATGGTGCAGGACCCCAGAGGGTACATGCCTGAATCTATACAAAAATTCCACTGGGACAGGCGGATAAAATGACGGACCACATCAAGTTCAGACAATTGCGGAAGTTCCGGTGCATCACCGGTAAGTGCCGGATCAAGATCTGCTCTCGGCACGTCACTACTTGGTATGGAGATGCCGCATCTGCCTTCCCGGCTTTTATCCCATAGTTCAGGTTCGTTAAATATAAGGCCGGTTGTGCCTGGCTGTGTCATGCTTTCACCTCCTTTGCCAAAAGGTCCATGGCCTGTCTGGACACGGTTTCCGTGGCGCAGAAAAGATAATGGTCCGCCATGTCCGGGTAAAAGGGTTCAAGGGGGACCCCTGCAAACAAATTGTATTTTTCGGCAATCTCCCTGCGTTTGTTCGCAAATCCGGCAGGGGCTTTAAGGACAAACTCATTGAAAAATGCACCGCTGTAAACTGACTGAAGCCCGGCCCCCACAAGAATGTTTTTAAGATAAACGGCCTTGTCGTGATTAAGCCGGGCAATTTCCCTGATTCCGTTTTTTCCGGCCGCAGCCATATATATGGCGGCGGTCATGGCGTTGAGTCCGTTATTTGAGCAGATATTGGAAGAGGCTTTTTCCCTGCGGATATGCTGCTCTCTGGTGGCAAGGGTCAATACATACCCCCTGCGGCCCTTGGAATCGACGGTTTTTCCCACAAACCGGCCGGGAAGATTTCTCATCATTGACTGTGTGCCGGCTAAAATGCCAAGTCCCGGACCGCCAAAACTCTTGGTCATGCCAAGGCTTTGACCTTCTCCGGCAACAAGATCGGCGCCAAAGTGCCCGGGACTTTTCAGCAGCCCATGGGCCAACGCTTCGGTGAATGAGGTGATCAACAGGCAGTTTTTTTCATCGGCACAGGCCTTAAAACTGCCAAGATCTTCAATGTTTCCAAAAAAGTTAGGGGACTGAACCGCCACCCCTGCAATGTCATCCATGGATTTTAATGCAACCAGATCCGTCAGGCCGTTTTTATCTGCCGGTATGTCAACCATTTCATATCCGGACGGCCCCAGATAGGTCTTCATGATGTGGCGATGGGAGGGATGAATAAGATTTGATACCGCGATTTTATTTGCGCTTTTTGATTTACGCAGAGCAATAAGCGCGCATTCTGCCAGGGCTGTACCGCCATCGTAATGGGATGCCGTGGCAATATCCATACCTAAAAGCGCTGTAACCATGGTTTGAAATTCATAGATACCCTGCAAAGTGCCCTGACTCACCTCGGGTTGGTAAGGGGTGTAGGCTGTCATAAATTCGGACCTGGAAACAAGGTAGGGCACAATGGCAGGAATGTGGTGGTCGTAGGAACCGGCTCCCATCAGGCATGTATATGATCTGCATGCCGCATTTTGTGAGGCCAGTTTGTCCATTTCGGCATTTAAATCCCATTCACTTAACGCGTCCGGCAGGTTTAATCCGGTCTTTGTTTTGGCAGAGTCGGGGATGGTTTCAAATAGCTGATTCAGATCGGCGTGGCCGGTTACAGCCAGCATCTGGTCGATGTCCTGTCTGGTATGCGGCAGATAACGCATGGCATTTATCCTTTCAGCATTTCAAGGTATGCGGCCTGGTCTTTAAGATTGTCCATTTCGGACAGATCGTCGGGTTTAATTTTGACAAGCCAGCCCTTGTTGTAGCAGTCCGTGTTGACAAGCTCCGGCGCATCTTCAAGTTCTGAATTCACCTCAACGATTTCACCTGCAATGGGAAGAAAAATTTCAGATACCGCTTTAACGGACTCCACACTGCCAAATTCGTCTCCCTGGGCAAAGGTGTCACCAATTTCCGGCATTTCCACAAAAACAATTTCGCCAAGCTGATCCTGGGCATAGTCAGAAATACCCACACGGACCAAATCGCCTTCAAGCTTTGCCCATTCATGATCATCGGTGTATTTGACATCTGATGGGAAACTAAGTTCTTCAATGGATTTCATATTGCCTCCTCATTTTTATATGAAAGTCTAGGTAAGTTACTCAGATCTTTCAAGCTTTATTGTCGGCTATGCCTGGCAGTTGATATGTCAGGTCAGCCCATGGCTGTTATTTAAAATGTTTGATTGCAAGCCTTGCTGTCCTGTCCGGCCGAATGTCGGAAACAAGCCGGACCCCGATTTTGCGTTTGCCTTCGACAAGGGAGAGCCGGGTGCCCATATCAAGGGGCTGATTCACCATGACAAATCCGCAGGCAAGCCCTTTTATTGTGACATCCGGGGGCAGATTGGGCGTGTTGACACTGATAATTGTGTCTTCATGCCAAAAGATCCCCATGTCCGTTGCGCAGGTCAGTACCATGCCGATATCTTTGCCCTGCTCGGTGAGAACCCGTGCGGCATCGCCTGCCGTCACCTTTCTTAAAGAGTCACCGACAAAGGCATAGGTAAAGGATTGTTGCTCCAGATCCATAAGACTTTGAGACCCTAAAAATGTCTTGGTAAACCGGCGGGTACCGGCCTTAAAGGGCAGGGCAAACTCCCAGGGGTGGTTGATAAAGGGGAAATGCCCAATGTCCTGGTGGGACAGGGGCAGGCATGCACCGGC
>NZ_DDYV01000152.1:0-6479 GCF_002348205.1 Desulfobacter sp. UBA2225
TCGACGGTTTCTCCATCGGCACCAATGACCTGACACAATTGCTGCTCGGCGTGGACCGGGATTCGTCCCTTGTCTCCCATGTATATGACGAGCGCAATCCGGCCGTGAAAAAGATGGTCCGCCAGGTGATTGAGATCGCCGTAAAAAAGGGCAAATACATTGGCATCTGCGGCCAGGCCCCCAGCGATTACCTGGAGTTCGCCGAATTTGTGGTGGAATGCGGCATCGAGACCATGTCCCTTAATCCGGACACTGTGATCAAGACGACCCTGGCCGTGGCCGAACTGGAAAAGAAATTGGGCATATAGGAATCCCTCCCGGCGGTCCGGCGCACGTGCATTGAAGAGCATTGGCAAACACAAAGAATCCGATTCCCGGCAACCTGGCCGGAATCGGATTCGCTTTCAGGCGTATCCAGGTTAACCCTGTGTGTCCGTGTGCAAAATAGGTCTTGACCGGTTTTTTCAGTTGTGAGATATAAAAGCAATTCAATAAGCAATAGATTGCTTATTTATTTGCATGACCATTCAACGAGGTGAAAGATTGTCAGCTACCCAAGCCTAAAGTGCTTGGGCTTGTTTAGGCAAGCCCCATGCTGACCAGCTTAAGTGCTTCGAGCACTACGTTAGATCGGAAATAGGTACCTTGGGGTGCTTGCCAGCCCCAGGCTCTACGGTAAGTGGTTAAACAGGTCTAAGGGGTTAAGCCAGTGCTGCTTGCGCCAAACCCGGTCATAACTTTAGCGAGGCAGACTTTACCCCGGAAACGGGTGTTCTCAGCTCTGGCATATGGCTGTTTAAATATTATATGCCTTTTTACAAAAATGACGTGCTAAAGTACTGTTACCTCTCAAGCCTGAAGGCTTGGGTTTCCACAGCTAAAGGAAATTTTTATGAAAAAAAGAATGCAGACCATTGACGGGAATACTGCGGCAACCCATGTGGCATACGCCATGAGCGAGGTGGCAGCGATTTACCCGATCACACCTTCCAGCCCTCTGGGTGAAATTGCGGACTCCTGGGCATCCCAGGGAAGAAAAAACATTTTCGGGCAGATCCTGGACATCAAGCAGATGCAGTCCGAGGCCGGTGCTGCCGGTGCTGTCCACGGTTCCCTTTCAGCAGGCGCTTTGACCTCCACTTTTACAGCCTCCCAGGGATTGTTGCTCAAGATACCCAATATGTACAAGATTGCAGGCGAACTGCTTCCTTGTGTTTTTCATGTAACGGCCCGCGCCATTTCCGCCCATGCCCTCTCCATCTTCGGAGATCATCAGGATGTTATGGCCGCCAGGCAGACCGGTTTTGCCATGCTGTCCTCCAACTCTGTTCAGGAAGCCCAGGACTTAGCCCTTGTGGCACATCTTGCAACCATGGACGCCCGGGTGCCGTTCCTCCATTTCTATGACGGATTCAGAACCTCCCATGAAATTCAAAAAATTGAAATGATTGAGTACGAGCAGATGGCATCTCTGTTTAACTATGATGCATACTGGGCATTCAAGGCCAGGGCCATGAACCCTGAACACCCTGACACCCGCGGGACCGCCCAGAATCCGGATATCTATTTTCAGGGCAGGGAAGCAACCAACTCCTTTTACCTTAAAGTTCCTGCCATTGTTAAACACTATATGAAAAAGGTAGGCGATCTTACCGGACGGCGTTATCAACCCTTTGATTATGTGGGTGACCCTGAAGCCGACCGCGTTATTGTTGCCATGGGTTCCAGCTGTGAAGCCATTGAAGAGACCATTGAAAAACTCAATTCCATGGGCGAGCGCTTAGGCCTGATAAAAGTACGGTTGTACAGACCCTTTGACGTCCAGGAATTTTTGCGCACCGTGCCCTCTTCCGTGGAGACCCTTACGGTGATTGACAGGACCAAGGAACCCGGTGCCATCGGCGAACCCTTGTACCAGGATGTCTGCACCGCTTTTATGGAATACGGCGAAGGCCCCCGGATCATCGGCGGCCGTTACGGGCTCTCCTCCAAGGAATTCAATCCGTCCATGGTCAAAGCCATATATGACAACATGAAGTCCATTTCCCCGAAAAATCATTTCACCGTGGGGATCATCGACGACGTTACCCATACTTCCCTGGATGTGGAAAAAGGGTTTGACGCTGCACCGGAAGGTACCATATCCGCCAAATTCTGGGGCCTTGGTTCCGATGGAACTGTAGGTGCCAACCAGTCCGCCATCGCCATTATCGGGGACAACACCGACAAATATGCCCAGGGCTATTTTGCCTATGACTCCAAAAAATCCGGCGGGCTTACTGTTTCCCATCTGCGTTTTGGTGATGTGAAAATTAAGAGTACCTACCTGATTGAAAATTCAGATTTTGTCGCCTGTCATAAGTCCAACTATGTTCAGATCTACGATGTCCTTAAGGGACTGAAAGAGGGCGGCACCTTCCTGCTCAACTCGGAATGGTCCACCATCGCAGATATGGAAAAACATATCCCGGGTCATGTGAGGCGCACCATCTATGATAAAAAACTGAACTTCTATAATATTGATGCCGTGAAAATTGCCGGTGAAGTGGGCCTTGGCAACCGCATTAACATGATCATGCAGACCTGCTTTTTCAACCTTGCCAATGTGCTTCCCGTTGAACAAGCCATTGATCTGCTGAAAGCCGACATCAAAAAGATGTTCGGCAAAAAGGGCGATGCCATCGTAAACATGAACATCGAGGCCGTGGACAAAACCCTGGACAAGCTGGTGAAAGTGGATGTGCCCGAATCATGGAAAGATGCCGTTAACGAACCTGCAGTTGAAGAACCTGCCACGCCTTTTGTGGATAAGGTGATGCGCAGAATTAATGCCCAGGAGGGTGATGATCTGCCGGTATCCGCCTTTTCCGTGGATGGCGTATTTGAAGCAGGGACATCCCAGTATGAAAAACGCGGTGTTGCCATCAATGTGCCCGAGTGGATTGCCGACAACTGCATCCAGTGCAACCAGTGTTCTTTTGTATGTCCCCATGCCGCTATTATACCCGTTGTGGCCACAGCGGATGAACTCAAAAATGCCCCGGCATCCTTTGGCACGGTTGACGCCAAAGGCAAGGGCATGGAAGCCTTGAAATTCAGAGTTCAGGTCAATCCCCTTGACTGCCAGGGTTGCGGTAACTGCGCGGATATTTGCCCGGCCAAGACACCGGCCCTTGTAATGAAACCCCTTGCTTCCCAGCTGGACGTGGAAAAAGAGAATCATAAATTTTCTTTGACTGTTCCGTTCAAGACCGATCTTATGAAACGCGACACGCTCAAGGGCAGCCAGTTCTGGAAACCGCTGCTTGAATTCTCCGGTGCATGTTCAGGATGTGGGGAAACGCCGTATGTAAAACTGGTCACCCAGCTTTTTGGCGAGAGAATGACCGTTGCCAACGCCACGGGCTGCTCCTCCATCTGGGGCGGATCAGCGCCCTCTATGCCCTATTGTACCAATGCCGACGGCCAGGGTCCTGCCTGGGCATCTTCCCTGTTTGAGGATGCTGCTGAATATGGTTACGGTATGCTGCTGGCCACCAAATCCAGACGCAACACCCTGGCTGCAAAGATGAAAAAGGCCATTGAACAGGGCGTTTCCGATGATATCAAAGCCGCCATGGAAGGCTGGATCGCAGGCAAGGATAACCTTGAAGAATCCCAAAAATACGGTGGTGAGCTTAAACAACTGCTCAAAGATGCCTCCTCGGGCTTGCTTAAAGAGATCTATTGTGAAAATGATCTGTTCGTGAAAAAATCCCATTGGGTTTTCGGCGGTGACGGCTGGGCCTATGATATTGGTTTTGGCGGCCTGGACCATGTACTGGCATCCGGGGATGATATCAATATTCTGGTGCTGGATACCGAAGTCTACTCGAACACGGGCGGGCAGTCCTCCAAGGCCACTCCCACCGGTGCCATTGCCAAATACGCGGCATCCGGAAAGAAAATCGGGAAAAAAGATATGGCCCGGATGATGATGAGTTATGGGTATATTTATGTTGCAACCATCTCCATGGGCGCCAGCAAGAACCAGACGCTTAAGGCGATCCTGGAAGCGGAAAGCTATCCCGGCCCCTCCCTGATCATCGCCTATGCCCCATGCATTAACCAGGGCATCAAAAAAGGTATGGGTAAAACCCAGGAAGAGATGAAATTGGCTGTTGAATCCGGTTACTGGCCTATTTTCCGGTTCAATCCCCAGCTTACCCATGAAGGTAAAAATCCCTTTATCCTTGACTCCAAAGAACCTGACGGCACCCTGCAGGCGTTCTTGAGCGGTGAAGTGCGGTTTGCGGCCCTGGAAAAAAGCTTCCCCGAGGAGTCCAAACGTTTAAGGGCAGCCCTTGGAGAAGAGGTTGAGGAAAAATATGCCATGCTTAAAATGATGGCAGATGCCGGAAAAGAAGAATAAAGTTCAACAATAATTAAACCGGTAATGGTTCAGGGGCGAGCGCATTTAATGCGCTTCGCCCTTTTTTTTTAATGTCACAAGACGCCATTGGATGAACCGGAGAAAAAGCACATGAAAAAATATATAGCACTTATCATTACAGCATTAATTTTGTTGCCCTGCATCGCAATCAGCCAGGAAACCCCGGCTGCTTCTTCGGCATCAGGGACTGCGGCCCAGACCCTGGGTAAAGCGGATGATTCGTCAACATTCGAGGCTGAAGCACAACAGAATACCCTTGAAATTCTTAGGTCTATTGTCAAAAGCAAAGCCACGTTGAAACAACGTATGGATGAAAAGAAACAGGCCATGGACAAGGCCAGTTCCGAAACCGAAAGACAATCTCTTAACGAAGAACTTGCCGCACTGGATAAACAGATAGCGGATGCTGTAACCGATTTTGAAATGATCGCCACAGGGGTTGAAATTGGTCTGTTTGTGGCCAAGAAAAAAGAGCGGTTTGACTGGAAAGACGAACTTCTCTCCCTGGCCGAGCCCGGGATTATGGAGCTTAAGCGGCTGACGGTCAAAGCCAGGCATAAATCTAAACTCAATGATGAATTGGCCAATTACCAGGAGTTGCTTCCCGTGGCAATCAAGGCCAGAAGCCGCGTTGAGTCTTTGCTCAGTCAGACCAAGGATCAGGCGCTGGTTGCCGCACTTAAAGATATCCTGCCCGAGTACAAAGGGATTGAAAGCCAGATAAAGAATAAGGTGGACCTTGTCCAGCTTAAACTTGACGAAATCAAGCGGCAAGAGGCGTCGGTGATTGACAGCACCCAGGACTCTGTTAAAATATTTTTCAGAACCCGGGGATTATACCTGTTTCTGGCTATCCTGGCCTGCATTGGTGTGGTGCTGTTAATCAAAGGTCTCTACCACACCCTGATCCGCCTTGTGCCCGGATACAAACTGGAGTACCGCCCCTTTCATATACGGGTGCTTGAACTGGTGTACCGGCTCATGACGCTTGTATTGACGGTGCTGGCGGTCATGGCGGTCTTTTATTTTGTGGAGGACTGGGTGCTGCTTTCCCTGACCATTATTTTTATTATGGGCGTGGTGTGGGCCACCAAGTACACGTTGCCCATGTATCTGGACAAGAGCAAGCTGATGCTCAATGTCGGTGCGGTCAGGGAAGGCGAACGCATGGTGTACCAGGGCGTTGCCTGGCGGGTTAAACATATCAATTTTCATACCCTGCTCGAAAATCCTGATTTGGGCATTACGCTGAGAATACCGATTACCGAACTCATCGGCAAAACATCCAGGAGATGTGATACCCATGAATCCTGGTTCCCCTGCCGGAAAAATGACTGGGTAATCCTTTCCGACGGCACCCGGGGCGGTGTGACCCATTTAAGCCATGAAACCGTGGAGCTGGTATTAAGGGGCGGTGCGAAAAAAACCTATCAAACGGCTGATTTTTTGGCCATGACACCTTTGAATCTTTCTGTGAATTTTCGAATTAAGGTGCCCTTCGGTATTGGTTATGGCCACCAGAAAGATGCCACTACAACGATTCCTGAACTTTTATCCGCATTTATCCAAGAACAGATTGAAAAAGAAGGGTATGCTGACGACCTGCTGAACCTGAGGGTAGAATTTGCGCAAGCCGGGGCTCATCCCTGGATCTGGTCGTCATTACCGATTTCAAAGGCAGTCAGGCACCCGTATACAACCGTTTGACACGAAGCATACAAAGATGGTGCGTTGACGCGGCTTCCCAATACAACTGGGATATTCCCTTTCCCCAGATTACGGTTCACCAGGGGGCTTGATCCAAGGGAGAAACAGATAAGGCTCATGCTGCGTTTTAGGGTCGTAGAGTGGTAAGGGGTGATTTTTTATCCATCACCCTTAGAAGGCCAACGGATGCAGGCAAGGTCAATGTACATTTGCCCTGGGACACTCAGGGCAAATTAAAAATCCGGGCCTGGCCCGAGACAAAAGCATTCTTGAAAAATCTGGTGGCAGCGGCCAAAGTGCTGCGTGCCGCTGTAACAGCCTGACAGGTGAGGATATTCAC
>NZ_DDYV01000332.1:0-4141 GCF_002348205.1 Desulfobacter sp. UBA2225
TGGAAGTGACCGATGAGGTCGCCAAAGCCATTTCTGCCGAAGTGCCCGAAGACCAGTTGCGCAAGGTGGCTGTCGCCGAAGGCATGATCACGCTTCGGGATGCAGGCCTGGTTAAGATAAAATCCGGAGAGATATCCCTGGAAGAAGTGTTAAAAAAAACCGTTATATCAAAAGAGGCCCTGCCGGCCTATCTGGTGAACCCCGACATTGAACAATACGAGGACAAGGATGTAATCATCCGTGAAGGAAACACGGATATTGATTTTTTCAAGCTTGTTCAAGGCGCTGTCTATGTGGTCAAGGGCGGTAAAATGATCGCAGAAATCACCCAGCCCGGAGAGTATTTCGGTGAGATGGCCGCCATAACCGGAACGCCAAGGTCTGCGTCTATTATTTCAAAGGGACGCTCCAAGATCAAACGGTTTCCGGGAGACAAGCTGATTGAAATAATAGAAAAATATCCTGATGTAGCCAAGCATCTTTTCACAGTCCTTGCCGACCGGCTTAACGAGACAGACCGCAAATTGGTTTCCCTTTATAACCAGATCAAAAAACGAAAAGTCAACGAGAACGTTTCTTAATTAAAGATTGTTTAATTTAAAGCAGGAAAAATGAATCAGGACACAAAAAAAGAGAAAATGATGACCCGTCAGGCCTTTTATATCTCCCTTCTGATCTCCCTGACGTTGGGATTTTTGATTGGTACCGTATATACATCGTTTAAGCTGGGGGATTCAAAACAGCCGGGGATGGGACATATGCCACCGGCTATGGTGGGGAATATGCCAAAAGGCATGCCCGCGCCTGAAAAAGAGGCTGGTGGCGATCAAAGCCCAGACCTTGCAACCATGGCAGATCCACACATTAGGGAATTGCAGACGTTTGTAAAAGAAAATCCCGATAATGTGAAAGCCTGGGTTGAGCTGGGCAATGCCTTTTTTGATATAGACCGTTTTGGGGATGCTATCAATGCCTATGAGAAATCCCTGTCCATTCAACCCGATAATCCACATGTTCTCACGGACCTTGGGGTAATGTATCAACGGAACAATGAACCTGAAAAAGCCCTGACAGCCTTTAACAAAGCCATTACGGTTCAGTCCGATTTTGAAACCGCCTGGTTTAACAAGGGGATTGTCTATATGCACGACCTCAATGATCTCCCCAAAGCCATTGAGGCCTGGGAACAGCTGGTAAAAGTTAATCCTACGGCCCGAACATCCGGGGGAAAACTGGTGTCTGAAATGGTTGAAAAGCTGAAAACCCAAGGCCGGTAATAAGTCCCTAACTAAAAATATAAAAGCCCAGATTCTTTGCATAGGGCGGCGGGTTGTAAAATTCTCCGTAAATGTAATTCCCCTGGATCTGTCTGACCACCACTCTGCGTTTAACCAGTGCTCGTTTGATATCATCCAGGTTGAATTCAATATCCAAAAAATCATTGACAAGGATGCGATGGGATTTTGATATCCTGATGCCAATGGCGGATAATGATACCTGCTCCACACGGATTTTTCCAGATTCTCCGGTTTTAAGGCGTTTGAACTGGCCCTGCAGAGATACGGATTTTCCAAAGTTTTTAATGTCTTGTTTCGAGGCGTGTTCAGGTGAAGTTTCTTTTGCGTTTTCACCCTCTGCCAGAGCCATTTCATTTTCTACCAGCACCTGGATGTTTTCCTGCATATCTGCCACCTCGCTTTCCTGGTCAGGCTGGCGGGTTTTGGAAAGGATCTGGGCCAAAAGGTTTTTGAGCTGACCGGCATCTTCACCTGCCATTGTGTGTGATTGGATGGTGACAGAGGAGAAAAGTTGCTTACAATCCAACGGTGCTAGGGTCAGGGCTTTTTTTATCCTTGCCAGGGCTTTCTGGGCACCATCGGAATAGGTCAAGGGCAACAGAACAAGGAAGCTGTTTTCTGCATACCTGAAAATCAGGTCTTCACGGCGTTTGGTTTTATTCAGAATGGTGGTCAGTTCCTTGAGGGCCGTATCACATTTATCCTGTCCCAGGGTTTCGTACTGCCGTGCCATGCCATCCACCACAAGAATGAGGACTGAAAAAACCCGACCAAACCGGGCCTGGAAGTCATCCAGGTTAGATACGGTACGTTCAAAACTGAATCTGTTTTTTATACCTGTCAGACTGTCCCGGGTGGCAAGGTTGGTCAGTGCCTGGTGATAGTAGGATCGTTCAATGGCAATGGCGGCATATTCGGCAATGGAGGAGAGCAGGCCAAGGTCCTGTTCGCTGAACGTTTCTTCATTAACCCGGTTGACCAGTTCTATAACACCAAAAATTTTGTTATCGGTTTTCAACGGCGTGGCAATGATGGAACGGGTGTTGAACCGGGTGTATTTGTCCACCCTGTTGCTGAATCTTTTGTCCTTTGTTACATCATCAACCACCAGTGGCTTGCCTGTTTTCATGACATATCCTGCAATCCCCTCACCCTTGGGCAGTCTCACCCCCTGCAGACGCCTGCTGTTGGTACCTACCACCACGGAAAAAACCATGTCACCGGTTTTGGCGTCCTTGAGCAGGATGGACCAGTGGCAGGGTTGAAAAATGCAGCCCACCTGGTACAAGACAATATCCAGAACCTGCTTGACGGTTTGGGCCTTGGACAGGGATTTGCCCATCTCAAAACCAATGTCCGGGGGCAAAAGTCCGTCTTCGCTTAATGGGGTATCCTGTGTTCGGCTCGTTGGGTCCCCCTGGTAATAATATTTTGTGTTGGCTCGGGACAGTTTGATGTTTGCCCACAGTAGGTTTTCCTTAAGCTGATTTACCGTTGGGAAAACAAACTGGTAAAAGGCTGAGATATCTTCGATTTCCTTGTTCATGTCAAGAATACAGTTGATAATATTGATTTTTTCCGGATTAACGCAGGTTTCCACCTCCGGGGCAAGAATGGGAGGACGGATGAAATCAAAGGACCCCATGCCCTGGGTCCAGCATAGGAAATCTGCCATAGATACAATGGCAATCAATTGTTTTTCATCCTCAGTCAGGTCGTGGTTCTCAAAGGATTGGTGGTGGTATTTTACCGCCAGTACAAGGTTTTCGGGAAGTTGCCACCGGGTGCAGAAAAAGGCCCCGATATCATCATGGCCCAGACCTATTTCAGATCTTTCTTTTTCAATAACAAGGTCTGTGGATTCCGACATATTTTTAATAAATTCGCCATAGCTGCGATGCCCCTGCAGATCTAAAAATATTTTTCCAACATCATGGAGCAACCCGGCAGTATATGCTTCTTCCGGATTTGGGTATGCAACTTTTTGGGCTATTTTCATACTCAGCACCGCAACAGCAAGACTGTGGCGCCAGAACATCATGCGGTTAAACTCTTTTGTATACCCGGTTTTAAATATTTTTTCAAAAATAGCGATGCTCAAGGCCAATTTTTTGAGTTCATCAAGGCCCAGGATGACAACTGCATCCGACAGGGTGGTCACTTTTCGGCTCAAACCGAAAAATGCAGAGTTGACCAGCTCCAGTACACGGATGGAAATGCCGGGGTCCGTCTCAACAATTTTTGCCACCTCCTCCAGGGATGCTGTATCGTTTTTTGATACTTCAAGCAGTTTAGCGGCTACCTGTGGAAAACTTGGCAGGGTATCCCGGTCAAGGGTTAAGACTGCCTGTATATCCGATTGGGAGGGAAGGTTAAGTTTATCAGTCATTTTGATGGACCCTTTTTTTAAAAAATGTCCTGATTGAAAATCAGGAACAATAGGCCTGGATCAGGCCTGGATATAGGCATCAATTTCCGGATACCGTATCCTGAATGCGTTGAATTCATTCAGTGTCCGGTGATCAGATGGATCAAGTACCAGTAACCGGTCAAAAATTTTCGCTGCATCAATAATCTTATTTTGTTTGTCCCCCGGTTCTGTTTCGATCAGACGCAGTTGCCCCAACAGGGCAAATTTGTCTTCAGACACAGACAACACCTGATCATAATAATGTCTTGCCTGGGCGAATTGTTCCATCTGCAAACAGGCATCTGCGATCCGGGTTTGGGCGATTGCTCGATTCATTCCGGCTGCCATGGCTTTTTCCCACAGCTGTTTTGCCTTTTCGTATTCCTTGTTGCCCCGGGCACAATCTGCCAGCCCGTCCATTGCATAGACATTC
>NZ_DDYV01000138.1:0-3271 GCF_002348205.1 Desulfobacter sp. UBA2225
ACTTCAAAGGAAGGGTTTTCCGTGGTGGCCCCGATCAGGGTGATCAATCCGTTTTCCACATGAAAAAGAAAGGCATCCTGCTGGGATTTGTTAAACCTATGGATCTCGTCCACGAACAACAGAGTCCGCCGGTTGTGAAGCCGTCTTCTCTCCTGTGCCGCCTCAATGATCTGCCGGACCTCCTTGACGCCCGACAACACCGCAGAAATTTTGACCCATTGGTTTTTGGTCTGGGCCGCGATAACATTGGCCAGGGAGGTTTTACCACACCCCGGCGGTCCCCACAGAATCATGGAAAAAACCCGGTCTTCGAACACGGCACGTTCAAGCAGGCTGCCATTGGACGTGATATGCTCCTGCCCCACAACATCTTCCAGTCGCCGGGGCCGCATACGTTCGGCCAATGGTGCAGCCCCCGCCATATCCTGACCGGCGGTATGATCAAAAAGATCCATTACAATGTGTTCTTCTGATCCCGTTCGCGTTTTTTGCGGCTTTGCTCCTTGCGCTGCTTCTCCCGTTTTGTCATGACCTTCTTTTTCTTCTCCTGGATTCGCCTGAACTCCTTTGTATTGCCGGAAAATTCAATTTTACCGGTTTTTTCCCTGAAATAAAGCTTAACAGGTGTCAAGGTCAAGGGGATCATCTGGCGCAGCTGGTTGACCAAATAACGCTTATAAGAGAAGTGCACTGCATCGGGATAATTGACAAAGCAGACAAAACAGGGTGGTTTTACCGCCACCTGGGATGCGTAAAAAAACTTGAGGCGCCGGCCCTGATGAAGGGAAGGCTCCTCCCGGGACACGGCATCCTCAATAATCCGATTGACCACGCCTGTATTGATTCTGTGGCAGTATTCCGTATAGACCTTTTCCACTTCATCAAAAATCTTGTGGCAGCCCTGGCCGGTTTTGGCTGAAATGGTAACGGCAGGCGCAAAGGAAAGAAACCTTGCCTTCCGGCGCAACTCTTTGATAAACGCCTGCTGCCCTTTTTCGGATTTATCCACAAGATCCCATTTATTGAGCAGGAAAATAGCCCCGCATCCTCTTTTTTCGGCATAGCCTGCAATGGTGATGTCCTGGTCGGTAATTCCTTCGGAACAGTCGATGACGATTAAGGCCACATCACAGTCTTCCATACTGTCCAGGGCTTTAAGAATGGAAATTTTTTCAAGTTTATTCGTGACTTTGCCTTTACGGCGGATGCCCGCAGTATCTTTAAGGATAAATTCCCGCCCGTTGCGTTTCACGGACAATTCAATAGCATCCCTTGTGGTGCCGGCCTTATCGTCAACCAGCATACGCTGTTCTCCGAAAAGCCGATTGGCAAGGGATGATTTCCCCACGTTGGGACGTCCGATAATGGCAATACGGATGGGACCGTCAACATCATCTTCTCCCGCCTCGTCCGATTCGCCCGATTCCTCTATGACCGGAGCATTGGGCAGCAGGGCAACCAGATCTGAAAGGAAATCCCCTACCCCCAGTCCGTGTTCAGCTGAGACCTTGTAAAACCGGTCCATCCCCAGGGTGTAAAACTCTCCAAGCTCGTCTTCCTGTCGGTACAGGCTTTCAACCTTATTAACCAGATAAAAGACAGGCTTTTCGGTGCGACGTAAAAAATCGGCAAGATCCCGGTCATAGGGAGAAAGACCTGCCCGACCATCCAGAATAAACACCAGGATATCGGCCTCCTCAACGGCCCTCGACAGCTGCTCTTTGATCTGGGATGCAAAATAGTCATCATCCGCACTTAAAAAACCGCCGGTATCCACCAGCGTAAAGGCTTTATCATCCCACTGCGCATCGGCATAGTGCCGGTCCCGGGTCACACCGGGCATATCATCCACCAGGGCCTGGCGGGATTTTGTAATCCTGTTGAACAGTGTAGATTTTCCAACATTGGGGCGGCCCACAAGGGCCACAACCGCTTTCATATTTGTTTCTCCCGGACAAAAAAAAGATTAAAAATATATAATTATAGGATATTTTGAGAAAAAAAACTACCTTGCGATATTATTATTAGGCTGCCGCACCCATGGCCGATAATTGCAGGACTCCTCCCGAATTCCTATTTCATATATCAAGTTTATTTCTTCTTTTTTAACGCAGCCTTCCCTTTTTTCAGTAGCATCCGGTGTGTTGTTTTCAGCCTCTTTTCCGCATTTTTAATGAGGAGTTCAAAAGAACTTCGCGCATCTTCACCCTGTTGCGCCTGCAGTTTGACATAGCTACCGTCACTTTGCATCTCCCAGCAACTGTGCCTGTCGTTCAACTGGATATCGAGCATCTCCCGCAATAAGGCCTGCAGGCGAGGAGATTCGACAGGCGTGCAGACCTCGACTCGACTCTCGAGATTTCGTTTCATCAGATCGGCCGAAGATATAAAGTATTCTTCCTTACCGTCATTGCGAAAGTAAAACACTCTTGAATGTTCCAGAAATCGTCCGACGATGGAAATAACCCGCACATTCTCAGAAAGTCCTGGAATGCCCGGCCGCAACCGACAGGAATCACGGACGATGAGATCAATGTGAACACCGGCCTGAGAGGCCTTGTACAAGGCAATTGTAATATCTTTGTCTTCAAGGGCATTTGTTTTTAACTGGATTAGTCCCGCCTTCCCTTCAGCTTGCAACTTACTCTCCCGGTCAATCTTCTCGAGCAATTTTTTTTTCAAAAAATTGGGGCAAGGCAGGAGCTTCTTGTACTTACGGGCAAGCGTGTATCCGGTAGTCAGATAATTAAACAACTCCGTGAGATCGGAACCAATGACTGCATCACAGGTAAGGATACCAAGGTCGCTGTATCCCCGGGCAGTACCGGCATGATAGTTGCCGGTTCCGATATGGGCGTAGCGATGCAAGCCGTCAAAATCCTTGCGTACCACAAAGATAACTTTTGAGTGGGTCTTCAAGTCAACAACCCCATAGGTCACATGGATACCCACCTCTTCCAAAGATCTGGCCCAGAGGATGTTGGCCGACTCATCGAAACGAGCCTTCAGCTCCACAACCACGGCGACCTGCTTACCGTTCTGGGCTGCATCAATGAGGTACTGAATGACTCTGGATTTCTTGGCTGTCCGGTAAAGCGTCATCTTAATGCCTAAGACTTTGGGATCCCGACTGGCCTCTTTTATAAACCGTTCCACTGAGGTATCAAACGATTCGTATGGGTGCTGCAGGAGAATGGAACCCCTTTGCTTTATGACATGAAAGATATTAGGATCCTCTCCAACCAGTTCCGGATGATCCACGGGTTGATGA
>NZ_DDYV01000013.1:0-4122 GCF_002348205.1 Desulfobacter sp. UBA2225
AAAAATTTTAATGCGTTTGCCCTGCCGTGTTTGCGGTGCGCAAACAAAACTGCAATGCCATCACATTCGGCCACGAGCAAAGGGCGGGACAGACAAGCTCTCAAATTTGATGACGCTTTGTGACGTTTGCCATGATCGACATCATAAAGAGAGACTGCAACTTCCGAAACAAAAGAGTTCCTTTTATATGTCGGCAGCACATGTCCAGCAGGGGAAATACTATCTGCAAAGAGAGTTATCAAGGACAGCACCACTCTCTACGACTTATGGCTATATCACCGGTCATCATCGGAATAGAGCGGGAATCGAAAAATCGCATGTAAACGATGCGGTTGTCATCGCAGACAAAAATGCCATTCCGTTCGACGGGTATATCAAAACCAACCATGTGCAGTATCGAAAACGCAGTCTGCATGAATCCACCGCAAGAAAAGGAAGAAAAAGCCCTAATCGAACACAAAAACGGAATAACAAGAATGTCTTTACACTAAAAGGATTCACCCGCTGGGATACGGTACAGTACAAGGGACGGGTCGGTTTTATCTCTGGTTTTACCGGCAGTTCATCCTGCCGAATCATCGATATTTATGGGGAATATATCAAAAATCCGGAAAAAAAATATACGCAGGTCAACTTGCGGGAAGTGAGAAAAATACATGGGAATAGATCAACAGTTCGCTACTACGCCAATTCGTCCCCCACCGAATCATAGATTCGGAAGGGTACTCCTTGGCGGAAAAGTTGAAAAAGTCTGTGTGGTGTATCCCAATCTCCCCATTTATCCGGCCACAAAAGGGATTTAATAGAGGGTAAAACAGGAAAAGGAATTTATGGGGTCTGCCTTTGCTCTGGCATGTGCGTTTTTCTGGGCTTTTGCCGTTATCCTGTTTAAAAAAGCAGGAGAAAGCTTCTCACCCATTGCCCTGAATATGTATAAAAGTGTTGTGGCCATGGCACTGATCGGTCTGACCATGCTCGTCATGGGCATCCCTTTTTTCCCCGATGTGGTGCCGCGTGTATGGTGGATTCTCGGTCTGTCGGGATTATTGGGCATTACCCTGGCCGACATATTTTATTTTTCCGCCCTGAACCACCTGGGTGCCGGCATGGTGGCGGTGGTGGAGTGTCTGTATCTGCCCAGTGTACTCGGGTTTTCCTATATCCTTTTAGGCGAACGCATAGGCATTTTGGGGATCATCGGCAGTGGGCTGGTTCTTTGTGCCATTCTGGTGGGCGCTGCTGTTCCCCTAAATGATTTAAAACCCGGTATAATACGCAAAGGCCCAAATCTATGGGGACTTTGGGCAGGGTGCCTTGCCATGATGTTCGTAGCCCTGGGCATTGTGATTGCCAAGAATGTACTGGACCAGGTTGATGTATTCTGGGCCACCTTTATCAGGGTTACGGCCGGAGTAATCGGCCTTGTCCCCGTTGTGCTGTGCCACCCTGAACGCATGCGGTTTGTCCGCGAGCTTAAATTTTCAAAAGCCTGGTTCAATGCCTTGCCGGCAACGGTGAGCGGCAACTACATTGCCCTGGTACTCTGGATGGCGGGGATGAAATACACCACCGCATCCAGGGCTGCAGTCCTAAACCAGATGTCCACCATCTTTCTTTTTATCCTGGCCACGGTATGGCTCAAGGAAAAAATGACGGCCCAGCGATTGGCCGCCATTGTACTTGCGGTGGCGGGGGCTTATCTTGTCATTTTTAATTCATGAATCCTGATTATAACGGATTTGGGGGACCATGTTTAACTATTTGAATTTATTGTGGCTCGTTTTAAATCCTGCCCTGAATTGCGACCCCAAATAGGACAGAGAATTCATGCGCAATAACCAAGAAGCCTGAAAATAGGGAAGGACCAAAAAGCCGAATTAGTGGCCTCCCCCAAATCCGTTATAATCAGGATATTTAATGTATCTGCCAAATGGTATAGAACCGTATATTCGGGAAGCCCCGTCTGATCCGGTCTGCCGGATCAGACGGAGGCAGGGCCAGCCTGGATATCAGGTGACCCACATATTTACATCAGTTTATTTTAGAAATTTTTGTGCCCTGCAGTCCCATACCCCCCATCAGTCCTTTCTGGCTGAAAAAGAAGGCATAGACATCAGATTTAAGGGTTGTCGTGGACAAGTTTTTGCCGGCACCTTTATCAACCACAACAATGGCGGGACCTACGCCCAGCTCCCATCCTTTGGTCGATTTTATCCAGTTCAATGCATCATCGGTCATGAAAAACAGGGCATATCCGTATTTCTGTAGACCTGCCTGCAGGCCGTAGGACAGCTGGACCGTATTGAAGTGGCTGATCTGTTTTCCATTTGATAGAAGCACGCCTTCACCGTAATGCCCGCCTACGAGAAATCCACCTTTAACAATACTCGGGAAAACAAGTACTCCTTTTGCCGATTCACCCAGGATCCTGGCAGTATCCGACTCGGCGTACAAATCCGCCAGTGCAGCTGAGGCCATGTCTGCATCATCGGCTGCATGGATAGTGGCTGGGCCAATAATGGTTGCGGCCATCAGGGCCAGCAATGAGAGAAAAACCGTCATGTGGTATCCAAGATATTTCATGGTAATTTCCTTTTTGGTGATTACTGGTTGGTTGTTTTGATAAGGGGGATATCAGAGGCCAGCTTGTACATCAGTGCTGCATTGATCTTGTTTTCAATCTGATAGTACCGGACAACCTTGATATCGGGCAGAACACTTCTAAAATCTGGCAGGGACACCTGGCGAAGGGTCAGGCCCAAAGATTCAATGGCCATCATTTCATCCAGAAGTGCTCTTGCCTTATCTTCAGTCATGCCCGTGTTATAGGCACTGGCATAATCATCTATCAACCGCAGGGTTCTGGCCCGCAACAGAAAGAGTTCATGCTGGTAATGCTCGAACAGCGGCCAGAAGCCATCGGCCTCTGCTTCGGTTAACTCCATGTTTTCGGCGACCAACAGCCGTTTGTCCGCCAGTAATTTTTCAACCACAAACTGCATGTTACTGGCAGGTTTTTCCTCGGCTGCTGCCTGAAAAACCCATACCGTCATAAAAATCACCATAACAAGCAATACTTTAGTTTTTCGTCTCATTGGTCTCTTCCTTTTTATAAAATGGTTTTATCGCATAACCCGGATCTTTATATACTGCCTTAATGTATCTTTTCTGGTGTAGATACCAATATAAGGTCAGGTCAGTTAACCCGGCATCATCCAAAGATTATGAGTACATGGAATCCATCATCCAGCCTGGTTTCTTGCAAAGGTGATGAACTCCATGCCGTGTGATCGGTGAATACAATCAAAACGTACTTCCGGTGGTTCCATGGCCATCTCCAAAACCAGGAGTACCTTGGTAAATCTGTCTGAGTTAAGGTGCTTCAGAACATCTTCTTCTCTGTCCCATTATTGTTCAAACAGGATGGCGTGTGGGCTCTGAATACCACGATATAGCCGGCAGTCGATGCAGCCCGTTTCAACCTTGATTTGTTCAGTCATGGAACCGAGAATTTCAAGCGCCTCGGTTTCCCTGTCAACAGGGAAAAACATTCTGATGGTGGCATGGATCTGTTCCATAATTTTTCAAAATCTCCAGGGTGACAATCTAATTTGTAAATGATTTTCATCCACGAACTTGATAAAATAATGTTAGCAAAACCTGTGCCCAGTCAAAGAATATAAACTTGGCAATCGAAAACCTCGTTGTATCCTTGGCTTTACGAATATCTGCTTCTGACAGACAGGGGGAACCAGAGAGCCCAATTGCCGTTATTTAGGCATTTTGCAGTTATTTGGGCAGTTTTGTATAAATACTTGATTTAAATGATATTTTTTCTTAACAGGCAGAGTTTTTGTTTTTTGGGACGATATTTCGTCAGAACTGCACGAAAATTCAATTTTCAACTACCAGTAACTGATCAACATGTCATCAGACACTTGCTGAAGATCCGTCAAACCTGGCCTTGCTGGGATTTCATGCCGTATTCAGGAGAACCTTAATTCAAGCACACACGAATGCAATCCAGGGCAAAGAAACGGGCCATCCTGCATTGCGGGATGGTCAAAGGACATGGCAAAAAAATGATCAACGACAATTTTTTCCTGATTTTTTTCAACAGAG
>NZ_DDYV01000017.1:0-2590 GCF_002348205.1 Desulfobacter sp. UBA2225
ACTCTTCAATAGGCCAGCCACTTGGCGCAATAGCCTCACCCAGCAACCCGCCGATGGCGATTTTATCGATCATCTCATAATTCTCAGACTCGGCGATACCAAAGGCGGTGCCGCTTCCGAAATTGAAAAAAAATGGAAGCACACCGGTTTGAAGCGGATTAAAACTGTCTTCCCGGCCGGTCTTAAACACCATGATCCGTCCCCGGACAATATAATCCGCATCAAATGTCCGGCCGATATCCCTGATAACCCCGGCATCCAGGGCAATTGTTTTATATTCCGATGCCATATCGCGGATAGATTCCGCTTTTCTCTTTTTCGCGTTTGACAGCAAAATATTTGCAATTTCAACCTTCATCTCATCGGACCACTCTTTTGCAAGTTCGGCTTTAAGCATGGAATCTTCGAATGACGGCTTTCTGGTCATTTTCTCCTGGTTAATGATCTTTTTATCCGTCAAATAGGATATGACATCTTCATTAACAACCGGCATATACCCATATCGAAGGATTTCGTCCTGGAGCGACTCCATTATCAGCACATTCCGGCGCCAATATCCCATGGGAGAATCGGACGGGGTATAATCGGCAAAGGGCAGAATCACAATCTTTTTTCCCTCCCCGAAAGATGCCGTTTGAACCATCGGGTGAATCGAATCGACTTTCGTGGTGCCGCAGGAGGCAAATAATGCCGCTGCCAATAAGGTTATTATCCCGCCCCATACTATTTTCATTACGCACTCCTAAATCAAAGATAAATATGGCATTGTGAACTCATTCAAGCCGACACCTTCAGCACTTTCAGGGAAACGTAAGTTGCCATAGTGGCCGTTGGGCCTCAAAGGTCTCCCAATCAGAGGATGTTCCTCGCCAGGTGTATCGCCATTGTCCCGACATCTGGCTGCCGGAGAGGCGTTGTATTTGATATGTATAATAAATTCCCCCTTCTTGCTCAAAAAACAATTGATATAACCAGTTACTCCCGTCACCGAAGGAGACGCGAACCGGCATATTCTCCCATGAGGCGGTATAGCCGGGCTGACCGTCAATAATCCGCTCAACGGTTAACGGAGCGAAATCGTACACATAATAGGAGCCCTTGTAGGCTTCGGTCACTGTCCATTGGCCTTCCAGGGTCTGGAGGCTGATCAGCAGACGTTGAATTTCCACGGCAGAGGACAGGTTGTTTCCGATTCTCAGACTGACCACCACTGTGCCGTAGCTGCCGATCATCTGAAGCGGGCCAACGGGGATATATGAAACCGGCCCGTCCGCATAGGAGAGGTCATCCGCCCCGGAGACTTTGATGCCGTTCTCATAGGCCAGGGCCAATGTGCCGGTTTTGGTCATTGCATATACCATCCCGGGCTCCATGTCCCGACGCTCCAGCAGCACATAGGCTCGTTCATTCAGACTGCAGTACGCATCCAGGCTGTCCAGGAGAGTGTTGTTCGGATCAATCCAAGTCCCCCCTTCCGCCTGGCAGGTCGTGGCAGTCGGATAGTGCGCAATGTCCTCGGAAACGGGAATCTGGACATTGATAAGACTTGATTCAGCCGCGTCCATCTGGCTGTAGGAGCTTATAAAATCCACGACCGGCAGATACACCGCGTCCCCGGGTTCTCGAATGTTGATGGTGATGGGAATTTGAAACTGAGCCTCTTTATCCAGGTCGGAAACCTTGATATAGCCGATGTAGGTGCCGTAATCCATGGCGGAAAGAATTTCGGCGTTCGGGCTCTCCTCCACCCAGCCATAGGGATCCGTGATGATCACCGTCCCCGAATCGCCTTCAGCATTATAAAGTGCAGCAGAAACAAACCCCATATCACTGGCTGCCGTCCACCCGGGTTCAAATCCAAAAACCTGCAGCCGCTGGGAGGGAAACGTGAGAGGGGAAACGGTCAGCAAATCCCCTATGCTTCGGATCACATTAATCGTCACCGGAATCGTTACCAGTTCGGTGGCAGGAGCAAGCCCGGAAAAAATGGTCACATTAGCGGTCCATAAACCGGACCCCATGGTTTCACTGACTGTGGCAGTTGCCGTGATACTTCCGGGGATAGTGCCGTTTGCAGGTTCCAGGGTCAGCCATGCCGCATCGCAGGAGGCACTGAAGTCAGCAATCTCTGCTTCAATCTCTTCTTCATTTTTCGAATCTACAACGGGATCAGGAACGGGTCCGCCGACAACGGAGATGCTGAAGGCGTAGGGCCCGGCTGGAGAACCGGGAAGCACTCGCACCGTACACAGGTCAACTTCCGCAGGTGAAACGACAAATGCACCAGGTGTAAATGCAAAACTAAACACAGGCAGTCAGACCATCAGAAATGATCCGGCAATTATTCGTAAGGTCCAAGAAAAAAAAGGTCATACGTTTTTTACCCCCTTAAGTCATATTGGAGTGTAATGAGTTAACGACATTTGAGTCACTTGGGTTAACACGGGCTGAGTAAGCTTTTTAGGATTACCGAATTCTAGAATAAATCTTTCGCCTTTGTCAAGTTAAATATCGTATCACACCTCTGCTCAAAGCTTAAATATCGTGCCTCCCAAGGATCGGGTTTTAGGTTCTGTTGACATTTCACCGC
>NZ_DDYV01000069.1:0-11519 GCF_002348205.1 Desulfobacter sp. UBA2225
GTTAACCATGCAGTGCACAGGACCGCTCGTTTCTCGCGGCCAGTGACCGCAACGTTCACGGCGGCTCCGCCGCCGTGAATCGCGGTGCTGACTTCGTCCAGCATCTCAATTGGACGAAGCCCTGACGGGCGGACAGAGAGGGCTTCGGGGCTTTTACCCAAGGGGAGGCGTCGTGCAAAACTCACCCGATGGATCGGGTTCGTCCAACAAATGAGTTGAAGACGGGCATCAACCGTCGGAGGTTTTTTTGGGCTGCTCGGCAGCCGCTTAACTCAACGTTAAGTGTGGACTTTGTATTATTTCACGTTTAGGCCTATTTAAAAAAAGTATTTAATAGCAGAAGTATTGTGGGGGCAATTCAAATTCCCACTGTGGACTACATCAATATCAAAATGTTCACAATATGGAATTTAGCCCCGGAACTATTATTCATAATCTTGGCCATCAAGCTTCTGAAAAACAAAGGCTGGTCCTATACACAACACGCCTATAACTGCTTAGGTTCCGGATTTCAGACCACTGCAATCTCTGGGGGTAGACCCTCAATTGTTTCCATGGCCCTTAAACTGCAGGCAAGTCACATGCGATTACGCTGAGCGGGGTTGTTATTCCGGCTGGTTTGGTTTATATAATTTACCAATATTTAAAATGAGGTTGATTATATAGCAAGCGGCGTCAGGAAAAAATGGAAATTCTAATATCTGAGTTATGCAAATCTATAGGGGTATCCCGTACAACCATAGAGCGGTGGATCCGTCAGGGAAAATTGCCTGTGTCCAAAAAGGGAAGAACCTACAGCTTTCATGCCAGGGATTTGAAAAATTGGGCTGAAAAAAACCATATTGCCCTTAACCTGGAGCCCCGCCCGGCCCAGGGACCTGAAACCAAAGTGGGGGTCTCTTTATCCACTGCTCTTGAAACCGGCGGCGTGTATCATGATATTGACACAGGGTCTGATGTGCCGTCCGTAATCAACGCATGCGTTGAACAAATTGAGGCGATTCCGGATGAGTTTAAAACGGACCTTGTCCAGCAGCTTGTTCAAAGAGAAGAAGCGCTATCCACAGGGATCGGCGGCGGCATTGCCATTCCCCATCCAAGAACGCCCCTTGAATATCTCGAACAACCTATGGTCTCAGCCTGCTTCCTTAAAAACCCCGTGGATTATCATGCATTGGACAAGAAGCCTGTATCTACCCTGTTTTTTATCCTGTTTCCAGAATTGAAGTTTCACCTTCATCTGCTCTCCTCTCTTGCTTTGTATTTACGGAACACGCAGTTCAGTGAATTTTTAAAAACCTGCCCGGAACAATCCGAGTTGATTGAAAAAATTGATGCCCTTCACCTAGCCGACAAGATGTAAGCAATTACCCGGACTCACCATGCGCACAATTAAACAACTCTATAACATTTTTTATGCAAAGTTTTTTCTTTTTGATGACCGGCTGGTGCTGATGACTGCCGGCGCAATTGTCGGTATTTTTGCAGGTCTTGCAGCCGTGGCATTAAGACTGTCCCTGGCATCGGTTCTTGAATATCTTGCCCCGTACCGCCAGTATGCCTGGGCATTTATTCTGCCGGGCATCGGTGCCATGCTCTCATTTTTATTTCTTGACAAGGTTGTGCGGGAAGGTGCAGGCCATGGCGTGCCCGAAGTCATATATGCCGTATCCAGACGGGGAGGCCTTTTAAGGCTTCGCTCCACCTTTTCCAGGCTTATATCCAGTTTTTTAACCATTGCCAGCGGCGGGCTTGCAGGTCCTGAGGCCCCGGTTGTCATGAGCGGGTCTGCCATAGGCTCCAATATTGCTAAATTTTTGGACCTGAATGACCGGCAGCGCATGACATTGGTCGGTTGCGGCACGGCAGGCGCCATTGCATCCATCTTTCACGCCCCTGTAGCCGGACTCATTTTTTCCGTTGAGATTATTCTTGGGGAGTGGAAATTTGTCAATATCATCCCAATTACCATTGCGGCTGTAGCCGGCGCACAGATCAGTGAAGCCATCATCCCTGCAAAAGAGCTTTTCCAGCATCACCCCTTCAGTTTTTTTACGGGAGATATCCTGGGCAGCATCGGGCTGGCCCTGTTTACCGCATTGATATCCGTGATCTTTACATGTACGCTCAGAAAAGTCGGTGCTTTGGCCAAACGAACACCTGTATCTCCCTGGCTTCGGGCCATGATCGGCGGCTGCACAGTGGGTACCATAGGAATTTTCATGCCCATGGTTCTGGGTGAGGGGTATCATCCGATCATGGAAATGGTGAGCGGCACTTTTCCCATGACATTCTGGCTCGTATTCGTCGGTCTTTTTCTGAAGATATTTGTCACATCCATGACCCTTGGCTGGGGAGGTTCCGGCGGTATTTTTGCGCCCTGCCTGGTTATCGGCAGCCTTACCGGGGTAGTGTTTCACAAAGCCATGATCTTTGTTTTCCCCAATGCCGCAGTAACCTCAGAAGGCGCTTATGCCCCTTTAGGTATGACCGGTATCATGGCCGGGGTTATGCAGGCGCCATTGACCAGTATTTTTCTGATTGCAGAAATTACCGGCGGCTACGAGGCCGTTTTGCTCTTGCTGCTGGTTTCTTCCATTTCCTCTACATTAAGCTATATTATTGAACCTTCTTCCTTTTATTTTAAAGACCTTATTGAACGCGGAGAATTCATGCGGCCCGGAACGGACGCAAGAATTTTGTCCGATTTAAGTTTAAACGAAATTATAGACACCAGCTACACGCCTGTATCGGAAAATATGGTTTTCAGAGCATTTATCGATATAATCCGCAATTCAGACCGCGACCATTACCCGGTTATATCAGATGAGACCGGCAACTACATGGGCATGGTCCGCGTGTCAAGTATCAGGAAATACGCCCTGGATCCGGCCTTTTATGACATGATTTTTCTTAACCAGATCATGGATAGGGATATGGTGACGGCATCCTTTGACGATAATCTCCATGATGTGCTCGAATTCATGGAGACCTTTAACCTTGATCACATCCCGGTGGTGGATCACCACAGATTTTCCGGGATGATTTCCAAAGCACGAATCCTTGATCTGTACCGCAGGGAACTGATCATGCAGACCAATATACAATGACTCCCTGTTCATGAGCCCAAGGAGACTTCCAATGAATTATAAACTGCTTCATATTTTCAGGAATACCCCCTTTGGCAGGGAAACCTTTTAATTTGTAAGGATATCAAATGAAATATATGTGGTGGACAATTCAGGTGTTATGCATTTTAATCTCTCTTTTTTTCTTGGTTTTCGGTGTAGACCTTATCCGGAGCGCTTATGGTTTAAATGATCCGTTCAGCTTTATCATGACCTTTTTTGCCGCAAGTTTTATCATTCTGATCAGCCTGACCTTAGCCCTGGTGTTCATGATTAAAATGATCCGGGTGTTCCGCCATCTCAGACCATCCCAGGCCTATGAGGAGAGATCCTGATGACGGTTTTAGTATCTGTAAAAGAACTGTGCAAAGCATATGGTGACGACACCTTATTCACAGGGTTAAGCTTTGATGTAAAACCCGGAGAAAAACTTGGCCTGATCGGGATGAACGGGTCCGGCAAGTCAACCCTTTTAAAAATCATCTGCGGTCTGAGCAACCCGGACGAAGGCGAACTCAGTGTCCAGCCCGGCCAATGCGTGGTCTATCTTGCCCAGGAAGATGAATTTGACCCGGAACTTTCCATTGAGCAGGTTTTGTTCAACACTCTGGCATCCCTGGATCTGCAGGAAAAAGAGCGCCACCGCAGGGTGAACAGGGCCTTGGGGTTAGGTGGTTTTACCGATGCCGCCATAAAGACAAAAGAGCTGTCAGGCGGCTGGCGCAAGCGCCTTGCCATCACCCGGGCTTTTTGCCTGGAACCGAATCTGCTGTTGCTGGATGAGCCCACCAATCACCTGGACATTGCCGGAATTTTATGGCTTGAGCAGATGCTGTTAACCGCGCGGTTTTCTTTTGCGGCAGTCTCCCATGACCGGGCATTTCTTGAAACCGTCTGCTCCCATACCATGGAAATTGCGCGGTACTACCAGGGCGGCGTTTTCAAAATCCAGGGCAACTATCACACATTTGAACAAGAACGCGACAAATACCTGGAAGCCCAGGCAAAAAAGCAGTCCTCCCTGGCATCAAAAATGCGCAGGGAAGACCAGTGGCTGCGCCAGGGAGCCAAAGCCAGAACCACCAAGGCCAAATACAGGATCGACCAGGCAGAGGAACTTCGCAAAGAACTGTCCGAAGTCAAGACCAGAAACCGGCAGACCGCACGGATGGAGATCGATTTTTCCGGAACGGGGCGACAGACCAGAAAACTGCTCAGGGTGCATAACCTTACCAAAAGCTTTGGGGGCAAACTGCTGTTTTCAGGTATCACCTTTGAACTGGGGCCTGGTTTCTGCCTTGGCATTGTCGGGGACAACGGCTCCGGCAAATCCACCTTCCTCTCCCTGATCGAACAAAGCATGGCACCGGACCAGGGAACCGTTAAATGGGCGGAAAACCTTAAAACAGCCGTCTACCACCAGGAACGCACCTATCTGGACCCGGAAATGACCCTGCGGGATGCCCTGAATCCGGCCGGCGGAGATTCAATAAACTACAAGGGCCGCCCCATTCATGTGGTCTCCTGGGCCAAACGATTTCTTTTCATGCCTGACCAGCTGGACATGCCCGTGGGACGGCTTTCCGGCGGAGAAAAGGCAAGAATCGTTCTGGCTGATATGATGCGGCAGCCCTGTGATTTGCTGCTTTTAGACGAACCAACCAATGATCTTGACATCCTCTCCCTTGAAGTGTTGGAGACCTCCATCAAAGAGTTTGAAGGCGCCGTGATCATCGTCTCCCATGACAGGTATCTCATGGACCGGGTATGTCATCGCATGCTCTACCTTGACAATAGTGAAACGCCCAAGTTTTACAACGATTTCGGCCAGATTCTCAAGGCCAGGACTGCGCTGGACAAACCCGAGAAGCCTGTGGAGGAAAAAACCAAAAAGGAAGCCACTAGACCGGCCCCGGCCAAAAAGCTGTTATTTTCCTTTAAAGACAAATATGAACTGGAACATATAGAGGAAAAGATTCTGGATGCAGAACAGGGTGTTGAGGATCTTTCCGAACAGCTCCAGCATCCTGACGTCATCCAGAGCCCGGCCCTTCTGGCAGAGACCTGCCAGAAACTTGAGCAGGCCCAGGCCCTGGTCCAATCCCTTTATTCACGCTGGGAGGAGTTAGAAGAAAAAAAAGCGGCGGCTGATAAAAATTAGAGAATTCCCTTGTGCTGTAAATACACCACCGCCTTTACCAGCAGCGGAATAACCAGAAAAAGGGTGAATATTCTCACCAGATGAAAAAATGCCACAACAGAACCGTTATGATTTTCGGATTGGGCTAAAATGGCCATGCCTGTCATTCCCCCCGGAGAAAAACCGAATAGGGCCGTACCAAAATCCACCAGCCCAATCTTGTTGGCTATAAATGCCATGCACACGGCCACCGTCAACAGAACAATGGTGCTCAAAATTGCCATGGGCATTATTTTGACCCCCAGAGTCAAAAGAGACCGGTCAACGGAGACCCCAAGGGTGATGCCCAAAATGATTTGTATGCCGGTGCGCACAGATGACGGCAAAAAAATCCCCTTGGGTAAAAACAGAACCGTCATCCCAGAGAACAGCATGGCCCCGACAACAGCACCGCCAGGTACATTAAAGCGCTGTGCCAAAAGCCCCCCGACAGTCCCCAACACAATAACCAGCAAATATCTTTCCATACCCTTTTATCCTGCTAAAATAGAACATCAAAATTTTTCGTAACTAACGTAACTCACCCGATCATATAAACGCGTGTCTGCACCATGACCATTTTTACGCAATAATTCAATAAACATATTTATCTCTCTATAATATCATTGCGGATGGTAATCACTTCGGCCTTCCGCAGGATCGTGCCGTCCCGGGTATTGAGATAGCCTTTTTTAACGATCTCAACTAAGGAGCCCTCTTCCCGGCCGGGGTCCGCCCTTGTCTCAAGCACCTTGCATTGCGCCATGACCGCTTTTCCGTCCTGAAAGGCTATGGGGGCGACCCCTTCGGATTGAAAGAACCTGGAAAGCTTTTTGTGGATGGCGCAGATATTTTTCCCAAGCATTCTTGCCGGTTTGTCCATGCTCTCTTTTTTTAATTCAAGATTACCTTCAATTGATTCAAAGGCATCCATGATGTCAAGAAGGCCCGTAAAAAACTCGTTTTCCCGTTTTTGCCGATCCTCGGCCTGGGCAGCAAGTTCCAGTTTCAAACCGGCGATTTGCTGCTGGAAATCAATGAGTTTCTTTTTTAACCGTTCTTTTTCACTGCCCATGGTGGCCGTCAAAGATTCCAAGGCAAGGGGCACCAAATCCATCATCCCCTTCGGTGTTGTCGTAAGCGGTTAAAATTTCATCCAACTCCCGTTCCAACCGTTTTTTGGCGTCCTCAAAATCAAAAAAATGGATAAATGCCCGACAGGCCCTGGAAACCGGGTCAAGCAATTTTTTCTGGGCCTGGGCAATGGTTTTGGCGTCATGACGCCTTTGCCGCATCCCCAAGGCAGCCGCCTGGATGATCTCTTTGTTTGAGGCATCTTTATCAATGCCCAGCACAGCATAAGGGTTCATCTGTTTTCAATCTCCCAGCAGGTGAATTTTCATTTCAAGGGTGTCAGTGATGGGATGGAGCGGGTCAACCGCCATGCAGGAATTGCGCAGATCATTCAATTCCGCTATGTGGTAATGTTTTTCCAGTCCACTCTCTTCGACCTGTTCCATCATCTGTTCGATAAACTCAAAAAACTTGTCCCTGAGTTCAGGGAAAGGGGATTTTGTGGCGAGTGCCACAGCCTTGCCCATCTTTCTTTTATTCATGGCACTGTAAAGGGCATCTATTTCCAGGACAATGGCGATCTGCTCCTTGAGATCAATGACATATTCATTGCCCGGATCTACATCAAGGGCTTTTTCAAGGGCAACAAGGCACTGTTTATTGTTTATTTTTCCCCTGTTAAACTTCTCAACGGCTGCCTGGCCCATAAAAAAGGAATATGCTTCGGATATCGGCCCGGAGGGCCTCAGCTTATATAAAAAACCCAATAGCAATTCATATTCAAACAGGTGCGGGCCATCATATTGCATCATTTCCTGTGAAAATTTTTTTTCAACACCAGGCACGGTTTCAAAGAGATCGGCTGCTGAGGCAAAGTAGTCGAGAAAATTCTTTTCACCATTTTCCAGGACAAATTTTCCATATTCAAAGCGAATAAGCCCCCGGGCATAATTTGTGAACTCATCAGTCGAATCTGCGGCATCCATTGATTCAAGACGGTTAAACGCCTCCTTGGCACTGCCGGTTTTCAATGCATAAAAACTTTCCCCGATCCGGGAATAACAGGCACCGGTCGAAAGGTAATGCTCCTCATCCCTGAAATAATCCCTGTTCTCCCGAATCATTGCCAGAACGGCGTCAGAAAGGCCGTAGCGTTTTAAAAAACAGGGGGTGCTGATCCATGGAACAGAATGGCTTTCCTGCAGGTCCCCGGAGATGGCCAAAAGATCGGCCATCAGTGACTTGTCCATATCAAAATGCGTTGCGACGGCACCGTTTAAATCTTCAGACCCGGCCATGGTGTTGATTCTATTTTCAGCCATACGAATCAAACGTTGCCGAACCTTGTCCAGTTTTCCGGGGTCATCCCCCACAGCCTTGGCCAGGTCGCTTGAATAAACGGCTGTCAGCCAATAATCAGCCATAGGTCGGGTATATTCTGCCTGTGTTTCAGCCAGATGGTAGTATGTGAGGGCACTTAAAACGATTATGGCGGGATCTTGCTTGAAAATCATAGACTCCAAAAGGGTTGCCACCGCGCCATAATCGCCTGTTTCCCACAGGGGCCTGGCCAGGGAGAGCCGACAGCAATCCGAAAGCACCCCAAGCCCTTTGACCAATCGGTCATTGCCATGGACAGACTTGCCGTCCAAAAGCCTGCCCGCATCTGCCAATATCCCGTTGATATCAGACCCGGCATTCATGGACGCGTTAAGCTGTTTAACGGCAAGATCCAGCACCTGATGCTGTTGCGCAATAAAGGCCGCATCACCGGAATCAATCATCTCCCACTGGCTCAGGGCGTCTGTATATCTGCCCTGCTTTGCCAGGGCATAACCAAAATGATAGTGTGCCGCATCATCCAGGCTCTTCAACGACGTGAAGAGTTCAATGGCCTGATCAAACATGTTTCCTTTTACAAGGCAGACTGCACTGTCGGACAGGTAGATTTCCTTCTTGTGAATTTGCCCAAGTGTTGCATAAAGATCGGCTGCAGCCTGATAATCCTTATTCCTGACTGCGGTTTCGGCCCTGGCAACCATTTCACCACCCAAAAGGCTTTGTTCAAGGTCACGAATCTTATCCGTAAGCCAGGCTTCGTGTAACAGGGCTTCGGCCTCCTTGAAACAGGAGAGAGCACCGGATAGATCATTTCTGCTTTCTGCTTTCTGCGCTTTTTTTACCCATTCTTCGCCCTTAAGGCCCTGGGTGTGTTTAAGACATATGGCCAGCTTCTCTTCTATTTCCGGGCTGTTATCTTTATGCTTTGCTTTTTTGAATTCTTTTTCCGCCAACAGGTAATTTCCTGTTTCAAACAGTTTTTCCGCCCGTTTCAAAATAACGTCGATTGAGTTTCGTTTTTTAGCCATGGTTACTCCAGATATATCCCGATGGTCATCCCCGGCTTAAAGGGGATCTCTTTAACAAGGCAGTCGGTTCCATGTGAACAGTATTGCCTGATGACGGAACCGCGGGTATCCCCGGGCCTGATTTTATATTTCCAATACCGTTTTCCATGTACGGTTCCGGTGATCTCCCCGTAAACCTGCAAAACAGCCTTTTTGTCACAAAGGTAGCGCAGGCGATCCCTGCTGCTGATGTCATATATTGCCAGATCCGGATTATGTTCCATCAAAACCGGGTAAAATCTGCCTGAACCGTAAAGGGCACGGGATATTCCCCAAAGGGTGTCTGAATCCTTTGCCTGGTATTGCCTGAAACAGACCGGGGGGGACGGTGGTGGAGAGACCTCCGGCGCAACCGGCCCGGTTTCCGGACAGTCGGCTGTTTGGGAGATCCCAGTGCTTAACATCTCGTGCATTTTTTTAATCGTTTCCAGTGCCCCTGCGGATGCCTGCCGCAATTCCCGAACCGATTGGCCGGTTTCCCGGATCACGGCGCGGTCATCCGCCGCCATTGCCGCCATTTTTGTAATGCTTGACTGCATTTGTTTCACCCTCCCGGCCATAATACCGAACCGGCTAATAGCATACCCGAAACCCAGCACCAGCAAAACCAGAAGCAAGGCGGTCGGCCACATAATACCCGGAATCCGGTATTTTTTCCCACCAGGGGTTTGGGTAGTATTTTGTTCTGAAGCCTCCGGCAGAACCACGGCCGCCTCGGCCGGGATCTCGGAAAGGGCCTCCAGAAGCCGGAAACAGACCAGGTCCGCATCACATTGGGGGCAGGTGTCACGATCTTCCGGAATGTTGGTAAAATGGCATACCGGACAGGTGACCGTAACAGCCATTTACCTGACAACACCTTTTTGAACGATACCGGTTTTGCTGTCGTATTTGCGGATGATCTCGAAGGCTTCGGGCATAATTTTATCCACAGTCTTGGTTACCAGTTCGATATTTGTGTTGCTCACCGCTTTCATGAGGGTTACGATTGAATTATAAAAAGACGCGGCCTTTTTGGGATCATGGATTTCACACAGTTCGCCTGCCTTGTTTATATCCATCAGCATATTGATTAAGGGGAACGTTTCAAGAAACTCGTCCAGATCGTCAAAGGCGGCAAGGTTCTGCTCATAGGTGCCTGTCCGGTTCATTGTTTTCAGGTACGCAATCTTTTTTACCAGTTGTGAACGCTGTTTATCAGTCAAAACCCATGGAAATTCCTCAAGTACACTTTCGGCGTAATAAATCATCGAATAGCAGAGTATATTCTCTTCAAACAGCTGTTTTGCCTTGTCGATCTTCATCTTTGCCAGGGTGTAAACCGTGTCGATAACCTCTCCGGTGGTTGGATGGAGAACATTGTGGATATCCTTTACGATATCCGCACTTCTGGCGGTCAACTCCTCCACGGCATAAGTATCGGATTCATCTGCATTGGCTTTATCAATCATGGTTTCAAGTTCCATAAACAGCTTTTCGTCTGCCTTGCCCCTGGACAGGGTTTTACTTAAGCCAACGTCCGGAAGCTGTGTCAAAGCACCTGAAACCTCGACAATATTGTTTTCATCTATTTTCAGCTTCACCGAGATACTGAAAGGCGTATCAGATTCCTTGTCATCCGAGTTGGACCGGTACTCCCTGATGTCCTCCGCATCAATGCTCAGCCAGAAGTCGCCAATGGATTCCTCTGCTTCATTGACAATATTGAAAAATTTCATATGAATCAATTGCTGATAGGCGTCCACAAGCCTGAAGACTTCCTCCTGTTCGCAGGGCAAAGGGGTATTTTTTTCCACAAACAGGTATTTCTCTCCATTGTCAAGGGCAACATAGTAGTCATGGGCTGCAGCATGAACAATGTTGAATACACCCTGGTCTATGGTATGCCGTTCAAGGTCAAATCCACAATGGCTGCAAATGGTGTCCGACTGCCCGACAATGCCCCCGCACCCCTGACACTCGTAATTATCGGCAAGGCGGTGGCTTAAAATCGCGGCGCCCTCGGCAACAGCCAGCATGGGCCGGTCATGGAGCATCACTTTTTCCTTGCCGAACATATCTTCCATTGCCTTGATAATACATGGAATTTTTGAACTGCCGCCCACCATCAGCACATTGTCGATAAGATCCGGCGAGAAATAAATATCATCGAGCAACTTTTTAACCAGGGTCAGGGTATTTTCCACCTCAGGCCGGATCAACGCTTCGAAGGTTTCCCGGGTCAGCGTAACATCCACATCCAAAAGGTCCCCGTCGGCATCCTTGAGCAGGCCCAGAAGTTCGATATAGACTTCCGGCTCATGGCTAAGCTTGATTTTTGCCTGTTCAACAGCAGCTTTGAGTTCTCCCAGGAAACGGTTTTTCACACCGGGATCCTGCCCAGCTATCATTGCGGCAATATCATCAATTTCATATTCACGGGCGGTTTCCTGTAAAACATACTCTTCCAGTTTCCGGTCAATATCCTCTCCGCCGAGCCACATATTACCGCCTTTGCCCTGCTCTATAAATTGCCCGCCACTGATCGTAAGAACAGAGAGGTCAAAGGTGCCGCCACCAAAATCAAATACCAGAATCGTCCTGGCATCATCTTCATTCACCTGGTCCACCCCAAAGGAAATTGCCGCCGCTGTAGGTTCGGAAAGCAGTCGTTGAACTTTAATGCCGGCCAGGGCCGCCGCCGTTCTTGTGGCATGTTTCTGTTTATCGTTGAAATAGGCCGGCACGGTG
>NZ_DDYV01000209.1:0-24019 GCF_002348205.1 Desulfobacter sp. UBA2225
GGGGCGTATCCAGATCTTCCAGTAGCCGGACAAGGGCTCTGGCTTCGGCAAAACAAGGCAGGGTCTCGCAGGCCAGAAGATCGGGCCCGGCTGAAACCAGTGTTTTCAATCTCTCTTTGTGAAAATCAACCAGTTCATCTTCACTTATGCTGTACTTGCCGGTGTATTCTGACCTGTCCGCCAGAAAGGCTCCATAGGGCCCCACAGACGCAGCCACCAGGGGTTTAAGCCGGTTGACCCGGTTGACAGGATCAGCCCAGAAAGCATCCACGATGTTTTTTGCCAGCGTAACAGCAGAGCGGATAAGATTTTTGACCTGTTCCGGGGTGTAGCCCCGGCGCGCCAGACCCTGGAATGTGGCCTGGTAGCTTGCCGTAATCAGACAGTCCGCACCGGCATGAAGATAGTCGCTATGAACTGCTGCAATCATGTCAGGATTGTCTGCCAGAAGCCGAGCCGACCACAGCGGATCATCAAGATTGCACCCCCGGCGCTCAAGCTCCGTGCCGAGCCCCCCGTCAATGATCAGATATTTCTGCTGTTCAAGATACGCGCGGATAACATCGACCACGGTCTTATTTTCTCCTCTGCCCTTTTCATATTTTGAGATTCACACCCCAAGATTATGAAATCCATGCATGAATTTGAAAAGTAAAAATTTAACCACCTTGACATTTTTGATTCAGACCCAAATTTATGATATATTTTTCAAAGCACCAGGCTATTTTATATGAAAGTCCCAATAAGTTGTTAAGTTTCTTTCATGTTTTGCTGTGAGTTAAGCCTGGGTGTTAATAGACCAGGTCGGCCCATGGCCGTTATTAACAAGGGAGTACCTATTTATGCCAGGCGTATATGAAATTTGTGTCCAAGACCATTTTGCAGCAGCTCATTCCCTGAGGGGCTATGACGGCAACTGCTCAAATCTGCACGGCCATAACTGGGTTGTTGAAGCACACATCCGATGCACCAAACTCAACCAGCTGGGCATGGGCATAGATTTCAGGGATGTTAAAAGTGTGGTCAAGGATGTTTTAAGCAGACTGGATCACACCAATCTTAATGAGATTGCCGAATTTGGATCAATCAATCCCACGGCTGAGAACCTGGCCAAATTTCTCTACTCGGAATTGTCCAGGCGTCTAAACACCGAATTCATCAAGATCCAAAAAATCATGGTATTCGAAAGTCCGAGCTGCGGATCATCCTACCAGGAGATATAGTGTCTTTGGAGATCTGCGAGATTTTTTACAGTCTGCAGGGGGAATCTACCCGTGCGGGCCTTGCCTGCGTCTTCGTCCGGCTGTCCGGGTGCAACCTCTCCTGTTCCTGGTGCGACACCACCTATGCCGCAGTACAACCTGTTTCCATGACCATAGATCAGATCGTGGGCCGGGTGGCGGCCTTTGAATGCCCCATGGTTGAAATTACCGGCGGCGAGCCGTTGATTCAGACCCAGACCCCCGCATTGATATCCGCACTTCTGGAAAAAGGATTTCAGGTGCTTCTGGAAACCAATGGGAGTTTAAGCATTGCATCTGTGGATCCCGCCTGTATTCGCATCATGGATGTCAAATGCCCCTCATCCGGTGAAGCCGGATCATTTCTTTTAGACAACTTCAATCACATGACAGCCCGGGATGAAATTAAATTCGTGGTGGGATCAAGGCAGGACTATGAATATGCCGCATCCTTCATTAAGGCACACCTTGTGAATCATCCCCGAGAGAAGGTACACATCTGCCCGGTTTTCGAAACGATTGAGCTTTCGGACCTGGCTGCATGGATACTTAAAGACAGGTTGGGCGCAAGACTGTCTCTTCAACAACACAAAATCATCTGGGATCCGGATTTAAGAGGAGTATAAACCATGACCAAAAAAGCCGTTGTTCTTTCATCCGGAGGTATTGACTCCACCACTGCCATGGCCATTGCCAGGGACAGGGGGTACGATATTTACAGTTTAAGTTTCAGATATGGCCAGCGCCACAGCGTGGAGTTGGAATGTGCAAAGAAAGTGGCTTGCCACTTGGGAACCATTGATCATAAAATTATCGACATTGACCTGCGCCAATTCGGCGGTTCTGCGCTCACCGATGACATTGCCGTGCCCAAACACGACAACGTGGCGCAGATTGATCAAACCCGGATTCCCATCACCTATGTACCGGCCAGGAACACCATCTTTTTATCCTATGCCATGGCCTGGGCCGAGGTACTTAAAGCCGAAGCCATTTTCATCGGTGTCACAGCCGTGGATTATTCAGGATACCCGGACTGCAGGCCAAAGTTCATTCAAGCCTTCCAGACCATGGCCAATCTGGCCACAAAAACCGGGGTAACAAAACAGACGGTTTTGACCATTGAAACCCCTTTGATCCAAATGTCAAAATCTGAAATAATCACCACTGGAGACAGGTTAGGCGTAGACTACAGTCTGACCATCTCCTGTTATGATCCGGACGACCAAGGCCGTTCCTGCGGCAGATGCGACGCTTGCCTCCACCGTAAAAAAGGATTTAGCGAAGCCGGCATCCCAGATCCGACCCCCTACACATAGTATTTGAACGGCTCGTTAAAGGAAATGTTATATTTCGTTCTTTAACTTAAATTACCATTTAACACTTGACTTTCACCTCTATCCCCATTTATAGCTATAATATCTCTGTTTCAAGTTGGCACAAGTACTTAAGATGCAAATTTTCCAACAGGATTAAAATGGCTTGAAACTTATTTTTTTTATTTCCATTACAGGAGATCGCCAATATGGCTACAGGTACAGTAAAATGGTTTAATGACTCAAAAGGTTTTGGATTTATCGAACAAGATGATGGAGGGAAAGATGTCTTCGTGCATCACTCTGCTATCAATAAACCAGGTTTCAAATCCCTGAAAGAAGGGGAGCGTGTTTCATTCAATATTGAACAAGGTCAGAAAGGTCCTTCTGCAGTAAATGTAACCGCTCTATAGTCAGCGGTATGACCTGTTGAAAAAGTTCCCGGACGGGAAATTGTTTGGGAACTTCCTTCTTTATAACGGCCATGACCTGACGGACACAACAAACAATGAAAGATGTGAGTGATGAGTATTGAGAAAAACAGCCTGTTTTAAATCTCAATACTCAATACTTTCATATAAACAGCCGTGGGCCGACCTGACATATGAACTGCCAGACATAGCCCACAACAAAGCTTGAAAGATCTGAGTAACTTACCCAGACTTTCTTATAAAAATCCATTAATTAAGTATAATCAAACAAATACCAACTTAATGAGTGGAAAATTCTCTTTCGCCTTTGGTTATCTCCTTTTTCTGTAAAGTTGGATTTTAACTTCTATAACATACAGGATGGAAATATGAAAAAATGCGAGTGGAAAATTGTTGATGTCAATGAAAATCATTACGAATCAGAATGTGGCGGGGACTGGTTTTTTTTTGAGGGGATGATAGAAGAGAATCAAATGGAAATATGCCCATTTTGCGGGGAACCAATAAGTGAGATAGAATCAGCACTATAAGCAATTGATTTTTGGGCAATAAAGTACGTTGTTCGGATATTTTTTCACAGCGAGTAAGCACAATGATATCGACTGCCTCCCAGGCCTTTTTCAAAGCATTCAATAACAAAAGCATTGTGGGTAATAACCCATAAGTTCACAGAAAAATGGTTTGAGGAACTGTTGATGCTGTTTATAATGTCACATTCGCAAGTGACGGGTCTTCATTTCAAGGGACAGGATGTGCAACATGGACGGATGGTTATGACAGCTGCCAAGCCACTTCTACCATAAGCGCTAAAAGGTATTAGAAAATCAAAAGATTGGGTGTGTTCTACCTTTTTTATATACCCCCATGTCCTGACGGTACACAACAAACAATGAAACTAAAGCCACTAAAAATGCAGGGCTAAAATGGGCGCCGCAGGCGCTTCGCCCTCTTGTTTCTTATAAAACAGCCATGGGCTGACTTGACCTATCAGCACCCAGGCCCAGCCCACAACGAAGGTTGAAAAATCTGTGTAGGTTACACAGACGTTCTTATAAAAAAAACCAAGATGTGATTTTTCAACTGGTGCTGTTCGGATCAGGGATTTCGCGTTCATGGATGCCCAGCAGGAACAAGAGTCCATCCAGGCCCATGGTGGAAATGGCATTGGCCGCTTTTTCCCGGACAATCGGCTTGGCGTTAAAGGCCACGCCAAGGCCGGCAATGGAAATCATGGGCAGGTCATTGGCCCCGTCACCCACGGCAATGGTCTGCTGGATGGACAGATTTTCTTTTTTTGCAAGTTCGCGCAAAAGGTCTGCCTTTTTCTGTCCATCCACAATGTCGCCGGAAACCCGGCCTGTGACTTCGCCGTTCTCTATTTCAAGGGTATTGGCAAATACATAATCAAACCCCAGGGTCTGTTTAAGATAATTGCCCACAAAGGTAAAACCGCCGGAAAGGATGGCAAGCTTGTAGCCCAGCCCCTTCAGGGTCCGGGTAACAAGATCGGCCCCGTCGGTCAGGGGCAGGGTCCGGGCAAGGTCCTTGATCTTCTCTTCTTTTAATCCTTTGAGCAGGGCCACACGCCGTCTGAAACTTTCCTTGAAATCAATTTCCCCGCGCATGGCGGATTCCGTGATTTTGGCCACCTGATCCCCGACACCGGCCAGTTTTGCCAGTTCATCAATCACCTCGGCCTGGATCAATGTGGAATCCATATCAAACACAACAAGCTTGCGGTTCTTCCGGTAGATATTGTCATCATGAAAGGAGATATCAATACCCAGGTCCTGGGAGATGTGAATGAACCTGCCCTTCATATCCGGTATGCTTCTGGGTGTACCGGACACAGCGAACTGGATACAGGCCATAGGAGGTTCCAAAGGCCTTTTCAGGGATCTGCGGCCGGACATACGGGTAATGGAATCAATGTTGAGATCATGATCGGTAATCACCGAGGAAACAGCTGAAATCTGGGCGGTGGTAATGGCCCGGCCCATGACCGTAATAATCCTGCGCTCCTTGCCCTGGGTCTGGACCCAGGTTTCGTAATCATTAGAATCCACAGGCACAACATCTACGGCCAGTCCCATCTTATGCCCTTCAAAAATCAGATCCTTGAACATCAGGGAAAAATCCTGGGAACATGGAATATGCACCAGCATGCCAAGGGAGATATGTTCATGAATTACAGCCTGTCCAATATCCAGAATGCTCACCTGATACTGCGCAAGGATGGTTGAAATTCGCGCTGTAAGACCTTTTTGATCCTTGCCCGTAATGCTGATAAGAACAATGTCCCCCATAATCTATCCCCTATCGTATAAGTATTTGCACCATGCGCTGCCGGGTCTAATTTATAGCCTTGCCGTCCGAATCTGTAAAGTGGTTTCGGGCCATCTGCCGGACCAGATCTTCCAGGGTCTTTTTCTGATTAAGGGCCGGGTCATCCAGCACCTGCTCAAATAAAAAAGCTTTAACCTTTCCAATGGCCGGCCCCTGGGACAGGCCCAGAATGTCCTGGATGTCCCGGCCTGAAATGTCAAGGTCATTCATATTAAATGGCGTCTGTGCATTAATGGCGTCCAGTATTTTGCCCAGACGCAGGCGGATGTCCCCGAGAGAGTATGGCTTTTTGACGGGATTCAGATTGCCTTTTTTGTCGGCAATGCGCATGCGTAAAAAATCCTGGTAGGACAAGTTTAGGTCATCCAGCATGGCCAGAAGCCTGCGCACCGCTTTCGGGGAGGTATCTGCTTTCAAAGGACGCATGTGCCCCCGAACCAGGGCGTAGATATAGTCTATGTCCTTTTTGGAAAACCGGAGGCGCTCAAGGTCGGCCATCATCGCCCGGGTGCACTTCTGATGTCCCGGGAAAGTATTCCGGCCTTCCTTGATTTCCAGCGCATCCATTTTCCCTGTGTCATGAAGAAAACCTGCCAGCCTCAGTATGGGCCTGGATGCCGGCAGGGCATCTCCAACCAGAAGGTTATGCTCAAATACGGTTTCGGCGTGGTGGGGACCGCCGTCCAGCCCATAGCACCGGTCAAGGCTCGGCAAAATGTGCGCAAGAAGACCTGTATCATAAAGCAGATTAAAAAACCCCGAAGGTTTGTCCATACCCATTGCCTTGACAATTTCCCTTTGAATCCGGTCTGCGCTCCATTGGACAGTAAGTTTATGGACACGGGCACGGATGGCATCAAAGGCGTCCGGCTCAATTTTAAACCCGAAACGGGCAGCAAACCGGCAGGCCCTGACCATACGAACGGGGTCTTCTTCGATCCGATCAAACGGATCCCGGGTGAACCGAATCGTCCTGTTCTCAATGTCCTTTTGTCCATGAAAGGGGTCTGCCAGGGTCCGGGTTTCGGGGTCCCAGGCCATGCTGTTGATGGTGAGATCCCGGCGGCCAAGGTCGCTGGTCGGAAAGGTATGCCCGGCACCCACAGCTTTGCTGTCTGCGGGTCTGCAGGTCGCTACCTCCACCTTGTTGACCAGGGTCACGGCAAAGGATTTTCCCACATATTTAGAATCCTGGTCGGCAAACAGCCTGGCCAGGTCTTGGGGCAGGGCATTGGTCAGAATATCCACATCCCCGGGCACTATGCCCAAAAGGGCGTCCCGGACGGCTCCTCCGGCCAGAAAGGCTTGAAAGCCTCCGGTCCAAAGCGTTTCAAGGATGGAGGAGACGGGATTACTCGCCTGGATGGTGTCCAGGATGTCGAAAACTGAACGCATGAAAAATATTTTCTCACTCGACCATCGAGTTTTAATAGATCCCGAATACAGGCGACCCGCACCCGGGACATTTATTGGTCTGGGTTAGAAAATTTTCTACTGAATAGCCAAATCGTTTGACAACAGTCCGGCCACAAGTTGAACAGCAGGTGTTTTCCCTGGCACCGGGCACATTGCCGGTGTACACATGAAACAGTCCGGCTGAAAGTCCAATATCGCAGGCTTTTTCAAGGGTCTCCACAGGTGTCGGCCCCGTCTGGGTCAACTGAAATGCCGGATGAAACCGGGATAGATGCCAGGGGGTCGAAGGCCCCAATTCCCCGGCAATGAAGGAAGCCATCTGTCGAAGTTCGTTGGGATCGTCATTAAGTCCCGGGATCAGCAGGGTGGTGACCTCCACCATGATGCCTAAATCCACCATGGTCTTCAGCGTCTGTTTAACCGGTTCCAGCCGCCCGTTGCAATACCGGGTGTAAAACCCGTCAGAAAAAGATTTAAGATCCACATTGGCCACATCAATCACTGCGGCGGAGGCCTGCAGCAGTTTAGGACTCATAAATCCGTTGGTAACAAGGATATTGGCCAGCCCTGCCTCCTTGGCCAGCATTGCCGTATCCAGGACCAGCTCAAAAAAAACCGTGGGTTCGGTATAGGTGTAGGCGATACTTTGGCATCCTTGTTCCACAGCCTTTGCGACAATCGCTTCCGGCGTCATTGCCTTACCGGCAAGGCGGCCTGAAAAAGGGTCTTCACCCCGGTCACGGACCTGGGAGATATCCGCATTCTGGCAGAACCGGCACTTAAAATTGCATCCGGGCGCGGCAATGGAAAAGGAGAGCGAGCCGGGTTTGAAATGAAAAATGGGTTTTTTTTCAATAGGGTCCACGGCGGCTGCAACCACCCGGTCATACACCAGGGAAAAGAGCTGGCCATCCAGGTTCTTCCGGACACCACAAACGCCGGTATGTCCCGGCGCAATAGTGCAATAATGATTGCAGGCCAGACATTTCACCGCACCATCAGACAGGGGTTCATAAAGACGGGCACGTATCATTCTTTTATTTTGAATCCTAACGCCAGGCCTGCGGCCGGCTCATTGATTTTACGATTCCTGGTTTTCAGGACCAGGGGGCGGGTGCGAAACTTAGGCACAGGTTTGATGCGCATACCAATAAAACTGCCCCAGTAAGACCACTGGATAAAGCGAAGACTCTCCAGTTTCGAGATCAGACTTCCGGACAGAAATGGGAATTGTACGGTTGTCCGCCATTTTACCGGTACTTTTCCCAATATGGAGTTCATCATGATTTTCAACTCCCACACACTAAAAAAATGGGCATGACTGTACATATCCGGAAAAAAGAAACCTTTCAGCCGCCGGGCCATATTCTGGGGGGCATACCGGTTATGGACACCGATGACCACCTGTTCCCGGGCCACCCGGCAGGCCTCTTCAATGGCCTTGGCCGGCCGGTTTGAAAATTCAAGACTGAAAAATAGCAATGCCGTATCAAAAGAATTATCGTCAAAGGGCAGATCCTCGGCCGTACCCCGGTGCAGGTCAACGCGATGTCCGAGCCGTTCAGCAGCCTTGTCCAGCATATACGCGGAAGGGTCAATACCGGTCAGATTCATGCCCAGATCCACAAAAGGTTCAAGACTTAACCCCGTGCCGCACCCAATGTCCAAAAGGCGCTTACCCGGCATGGGGCTAATCAGGGAGCTGATCAGTTTGATTTCAAGGTCAAGGCGGTGCCTGGCCCCGCCTTTTTCAAAAAAGGCATCATAGGCCTGGGCCGCCTTGAAATCAAATTCATATGACATGGTCAGGCCTCTTCATCCAAAAGGGTAAATATTCAACGGCCATGTTACAAAACCAGCCCTTTTTCTCCGGGATCTTAAATCAACGATATTAACATAACGCAATCTTGGAAAAAAGCAATCAAACCCGCAAAAAAAACAGTTAAATAATTGAATTATAAGTATTTTGCAAGCGGATGAAAATTGTTATAGCAGTTGATGCAACAGACACGCCGCCAAAACGGTCCTCTTATTCATCGGCGTCAGGCTGTTTCCTTTTTTTATACCAGTCATACCCCTTATACAGCGTGTCCATGCATACCGGACAGATACCGTGGGTAAAGGTCAGATGGGAGTGGGTCTCAAAATAACTGTCCACATCATTCCAAAAGCCCTTATCATCCCGGATTTTTTTGCAGTGTGAACACATGGGCAAAAGGCCGCGCAGGGTTTTAAGTTCGATATGGGTTTTAATGCGGGCCAGAAGTTCAGCCGAATGAAAGGGTTTTGTTACATAATCCACCCCGCCCACATCAAACCCTTTTACAATATCCTGGGCATCAGACTTGGCCGTTAAAAAAATCACCGGAATATTACGGGTGGAAAATTCGGCCTTCAATTTTTCACAAACCTCATACCCATCCATCTCGGGCATCATGACATCTAAAAGGATCAGATCCGGTAATTCTGATTTTACAAACGTCAGGGCCTGGGCCCCGCTCTGGGCCATGGCAACTTCATATCCGTTATTGGAAAGCAGCTTCCCAAGGAACTGAAGATTCTGAGGTTTGTCATCAACTGTCAAAATGAGACTTTTATTGACCATTGCGATGCTCCAGGATTAAATCTTATATATTAATTACACTTACAGGATCCGCAGCACCCCGAATCGCAGCCCCCGCTTTTGGTTCCACAGCTGCCGGCCGGGGGCTCCAGTCCGGTTTCAGCAATGCTGATATCAAAAACAAGGGTTTTTCCGGCCAGAAAATGATTCACGTCCATGGTGACATTTGTCTCGTTTATACTTGCTATGCGCGCAGGAACCGGTTGGCCTGCAGGATTCTGAAGCTGAAGCTCAAGCCCTTCTGTCAGGGACATATCCTGGGGGAACTGGGCCCTTGGGATCTCGACCATGGCCTCCTCGTCTCTTGGGCCGTATCCCATTTCAGGCGGAATGGTTACGGTTTTTGATTCCCCTTTTTTCATACCGATGACGGCTTGGTCAAAGCCTTTGATCAGCATGCCTGTATCAACGGTGAAGGTCAGCGGCTGCCTGCCTTCGGAAGAGTCGAACACATCCCCGTTTTCAAATTTTCCTGTATAATCCACAGCAATGGTATCCCCTGATTTAATCGCTTCGCTCATAGCGCTTTTCCTTCGAGCCGGTGGCTGTTCCGGCTGTTATGTTGGTTTTCCGGAACCTTTGCCCGGAAAATTATAACCATCCTTTTTTTAAGTATGGTTTAGACAAAACAAACTGAAATCATAAGATAAAAATGGAAAAATGTCCAAAAGTATTTTAAATTTTGATATTTTCTGTTGAGTGAGATGTGGTATAGTCAGACAGAAATTAATAAGATTAAAATAAGGATAATAACATGGAACTTTTGAAAATCATTACGGCCATTATTCTTCCACCGGTGGGTGTGTTTTTCCAGGTCGGCATTGGAATGCACTTCTGGTTGAATATTCTTCTAACCCTTCTTGGCTATATTCCGGGTATTGTGCATGCCATTTGGGTAATAGCCAAAAACAAATGATTTTTGTGAGATCCTTGTTATCCCATGGTTATCCCATGAACGGATAATCGTAATTTTTGGGGGGTACCAGGGTCTCCTTGATGGTCCGGGGTGATGTCCAGCGGATCAGGTTCAGATAGGACCCGGCTTTATCGTTGGTACCGCTTTTGCGGGCCCCGCCAAAGGGCTGCTGGCCGACCACGGCGCCTGTGGGTTTATCATTAATGTAAAAGTTGCCGGCGGTGTGGGTCAAGCGGTTCATCAGGATATTGATCGCTGCGCGATCCCTGGCAAAAACAGCACCGGTCAGGGCATATGGACTTGTATTGTTCAGGATCTCCAGGGTCGCGTCAAACTCATTATCCGCATAGAGATACACAGTAAGTACCGGCCCGAATATCTCTTCGGCCATGGATTCATAGTCCGGTATTTTGGCCAGAATCACCGTGGGATGAACAAAATAGCCCTTGGACTTGTCCCGCTGACCGCCGATGATCACTTCAGCATCCGACGATTCCTGTGCCCGTGAAATGTACCCGTCAATTTTATCGAAGGATTTTTCGTCAATCACGGCATTCACAAAGTTTGTGAAATCAGTCACAGAACCCACCTTGATTTCAGCTATTTTTTCTTTGAGCTGATCCTGGACCGCGGGCCACAGAGAGGCCGGAACATAGAGACGGGAACATGCAGAGCATTTCTGGCCCTGGAACTCAAAGGCGCCGCGGATGATGCCTGTGACAAGCTCATCCACATCCGCACTGGCATGGGCAAAGATATAACCCTTACCGCCGGTTTCACCCACGATTTTGGGATAGGAAACATAGGTTTCAATATTTTCGGCCGCTTTTTTCCAAAGATTCTGGAAGACAGCCGTGGACCCGGTAAAGTGCATGCCGGCAAAATCCTGGTGGGTGAACAGGATATCGCCGATCTGGGAACCGCGGCCCGGAATAAAGTTGATAACGCCGCCGGGAAGGCCGGCTTCCTTAAGGATCTGCATGACATAGTAGTTGGACAAAACAGCCGTGGTGGAAGGCTTCCACACAACGGTGTTCCCCATCATCGCCGGTGAGGTGGGCAGGTTACCGGCTATGGCTGTAAAATTAAATGGGGTCAGCGCAAACACAAACCCTTCCAGGGGACGGTATTCCAGTCGGTTGTAAACGCCTTTTTCGCTAAACGGCTGATTGGCATAGATTTCTGCCATATAACTGACATTGAAGCGCAAAAAATCCACCAGCTCGCAGGTGGCGTCAATTTCGGCCTGAAATGCGTTTTTGGACTGACCCAACATGGTTGCAGCATTAATCTTGGCCGAATATTTCCGGGAAATCAAATCTGCGGTCTTCAGAAAGATTGCCGCACGCTCCTGCCAGGCCATGGTCTCCCAGGCCGCTTTTGCAGACAAGGCTGCATCGACAGCAGCCTTGATCTCTTTTTCGCCTGCCATATGTACTCTACCCAACACATGACCGTGGTCATCAGGGCAGACCACATCACGGACATCACCGGTTTTAATCTCTTCGCCGTTGATAATCAGCGGAATTTCCACCTGGTCTGCCATCTGGCGGCCAAGCGCTGCGGACAATGCCCCACGTTCCGGACTGCCCGGCGCATACATCTTGACAGGTTCATTATAGGGTTTAGGAATAATAAATATGCTGTTTGTCATTTCATCTCTCCTTTCCGGAACAAGGCTGCTTTATAAATCGTGAATTTTTAAATTACAATGCTTTGGACAGGTTTTAGCGTAGTCTTGTAAAAAAAGGTGGACAAGAGTTCTCCAAAGTTGAGAAAGTTTTATTTCCAAGTAAAATTTTCATATCAACAGAAGGAGAACTCTATGGAAACAATAAAGCGTATTTTATCTCAAATGTCCATCTCTAAACTGCAACAGAAATTCTTGTTGATCTTGTTTTCAACGATTATGATCCTCCGGGGCCGGATGAACTACCGCAACATTGAGTCGTTACAGCGTTCTCCATGAAAAAGTTTTTCAAGGAATTTCAAAAAGCCATTTGATTTTAACGATTTAAAAAATACGCCTCAATACAAAGAACTGATAAACTACGGTGTCATTAACGCATGAATTTGTCCGAACTATTGAATTTATTGAGTCAATCAACTAAAATCTGACAGCTAATATATCTTGACAGAATAAGTGCCGATCCTGTAAGAAGGAAGCATTTGCACCAGCATCAAGGAGATTTTATGTTAACGAAATCATTGGATATTGTATCAAACGCTGCCGACAAGGAGACAAGGATGAGGGCGGTTGTTTGATCCATGTTATATTAGAACCCAAACCGTCCTATTTTAAGTTAAAACTTTTTAACTTACTCCTTTTTCCCCTGCAGAATTCAAAATTGAATCTCTGCTGTTCTCATTTTCTTTTCTGTCGGCAGCGACACTTAATTAAAATTATATCGCAGTAATTGCAGCCAGGGGCTGGTCTGTGCGGTAGCCCTGTAAACCAAAATCGAAGACAGGCAGGATATAACAATGAGCAACAAAGATTCATTACAACAAGACAATAATTTTAAATATCTCTCCCATTTGGGCTGGTCATCCCATTTCCAGACACAGCTGAAAAGTTTTAACAAAAATTCTTTTTTTACGGCCCGGGTAACCGGGGTCAGGAAAAGATATTTTTTTATCAATGACGGCAAAAAAGAGATCCTGGCAACCCCGGCCGGCAAACTTCAACAGGAGAACAGCAGCACATACCCGGTGGTCGGCGACTGGGTGTTGGTCAGACAAACCGCTATAGAAGGGATATTGTCGCGAAAAAATGCCCTGACCCGAGGCGCTGCAGGCATGCATAGCCGAAAAACAGGCGAATACCGGGAACAGACAATCGCGGCCAATCTTGACAGCGTATTCATAGTGACCGGACTTGACCGGGATTTTAACCTGCGCCGCCTGGAGCGCTACCTGACCCTGGTCTATAATTGCGGGCTGACCCCGGTAATTATCCTGACAAAGGCGGATCTTCACCAGGATCCCCAACATTTTGTAAACGAAGCGGAATCCATCGCATTCGGTGTGCCCGTACATCTGGTATCTGCGTTCAATGATTCAGGACTTTCCGAGTTGACGCCCTATCTGGTCCATGGGCGGACCAGCGTCATGGTCGGATCTTCCGGCACAGGCAAATCAACCCTGATCAACCGGCTGTGCGGTGAAAACGTCCAGGCCACCGGTGAGGTTAGCGCCAGTGTGGGAAAAGGAACGCACACCACCACGTCCCGGGATCTGATCATGATGCCCCAGGGCGGAATGATCATTGACAATCCGGGCATCCGTGAAATCAGTTTCTGGGATATTGACCAGGGGGTTGAATCTACCTTCCCGGAAATAGAAGAGTTCGCTGCCGGATGCCGTTTTTCAGACTGCACCCACGCCCACGAACCGGGCTGCCGGGTTCTCCAAGCCGTCCAGGAAGGAGAGTTGACCGAAGCCAGACTGGAAAACTACCTTAAAATGAAACGAGAGCTGGAATATATCTCCGCCCGAAAAAACAAAAGCGCAGATCGTGTGGAAAAGGAGAGATGGAGAGATGTATCCATGAATATCAAATCCATAAACAAAAAAAAGTCGCTTTAAGCCCTTTCTGTTAAGCGTAAAGCAGGGATTAATGTTTTAATCCCTGCCTAAATAAAGCACGATTTGACATTTAACGAGAACCTCTTTAAATTATTTTCGATGGTCATTCTATGATTCCAGATTTAATCAGACCAGATTGGAATTGAAACATAGTTATATCGGTGGATATTATAGGATGACCACCACTGCTTTCTTTAGACAAACAGAAATATTATTTACCCAATAGTTATATTAGTTGAATAGAATATCCAATAGTAATATGAGTGGTTATTTTAATAAAAAACTCTTGACATCCACAAACGCCCTTCTTATCATAGCTGCATGTGACTCATTTCAATCTTACAAAAGGAAGGAACAATAGAATTGGGTAAAATTTTAAACTGGATTTGGGCAAAGCTAATTCAAACATTGATCAATCTGATTCAGCGTATCCCAACATCTAAATCAAACAGGAGCGGTAACGACCAAATCATACACACCAACACCACTATTCAACTAACCCAAATCAACATTTACCGTAAATAGAATAAACCCTTGCCAAAAGACCTCCGATAAAGTTATGAAAGGAAGGTTAATTATATCTATTTCACATTTTATTTATTATTCTGAATTTCAAGCCAAGAGGCTTTCTATATGAAAAAACAAAATTTGTTCACAGGGGATCCTTTCGTAGATAACGGTTTTCTTGCTAAGAGCTATCTTAAAGATATTTCCAATGAACCCCAAACAGACCTTGATCTAATTAACCGCGCCTGCGACATTTACGTTGACAGATGGAGTGCAAAAATCAACGCGCTTTTTCTGAATTCAAAGGTGACACAACCGGCATTCAAGCCACCGCAAAAAAAAGAGAAGACATACGAATTCTATCAGAATCTGGGTACATCTTCAGCAGACGCCACAGGCTATTGCAGAACCTGCGGCAGTCAAGGCGCACTTTTCAAGGCGGGCAGGGATGTATTTTGCCTAACCGGTTCCGGTGACTATGCCAATTTTCACCACGGACATGAACCGGGAATTATGGTCTGTAAGGAATGCTTAATCAATCTTTTCTTTTTGCCTCTCAGCGTTCTCCAGATGGGAGGGCGTTTGGCTTTACTGCAGCTGAACAGTCCCGAGATAAAAGCCTATTGGAAAGAAAAAACGGTTGCAACCAATCTTACGGCAATTGGCATTGGAAGCAGCGATTCAATTTTAAGATCCGAGTATGCCAACCCCAAGAACGCCCTTTTTAATCTTGCAAAGGAAATTATTGACACAACAAATGCAGACCAGGGAGGACAATTCGTTGAACTATATCATTTCACCAATTTCGGGGCATCCCCCGATTGTGAGATATACAGACTGCCGGCACCCGTTTTTACCTTTTTAAATAATGTACTCCGTTATTATAAAAAAGACTGGTACGACTTTGTTCGCATCTATTACAGGATTTCCGGGGCGTCCTGGCAGGACGAGACCGATTCCTGGCAGAAAAACAAACAAGGGGATGGCCCCCTTGATGAATCAGAATACCTGAACAATCCCAACCTGATTTATGAAAAATTGCTGGCCGGGGAATCCATTATCAGCTTTTTTGGAGGCTATGCCAGGCGCAGGTACCTGAAAAATTTGCCCGGCGTCCATAAATTTATTGTCCGAGTCTACATAGAGGAGGTGATGCAGATGGAAAAAGAAAGAATCGATGTGATTAAACGGGTGGCCGACACCATCCTTGACATGGCAAGGGAAGAGGATGCTGTCAATAAATACCTGACTAAAATCCAAGGCCCCCAAAATGCCTACGAATTAAGAAGCGTAATTGTCTGGATGGTCAAACGGCACAACAAGCTGCATCCTGAGCAACCCGCCCTGATCACCCTTGATGAGTACCTGGACTATCTTTTCCCCCCGGGACAGTTTTGGAGCGAAATCAGGGACCTTATGCTGATTTATCTATACCAGCGCCTCCATGAAGAAAACATCCGGATAGAAGAAGCCTCCGACAACGCAGATAATGCTTAACAAATCAATATCAGGAATATGATAAGGAGATAACTATTTATGACTACCATCCAAGGATTAATGTTGATTGATGTGGATGTTGCCGCCCTGAATAATGCCGGAAATGCAGATGCATCAACCCTGGAAAACGCCGTTGCCGCCAAAAAGATAACAAAAAATCGCAGAACATATGCCTATGTGTCAGGGCAGGCATGGCGGTATTGGTGGAGAGAAAGCCTTGTGAAAAATTTTTCCTGGCAGATGTCCCCGGTCACGCGGGATAAAAAGATAGCCTACACAGATGCCGACCCGGCTGTATATCCGGATGACGATCTTTTCGGATATATGCGGGCCGCAAAAAAGGAAGTCGTTGATCCCGAAACAGGAAAAACAAAAAAAGAGAACATCACCTTGACCCGGGTTTCACCGTTAAAAAATTCAGCCTTAATTGCAACGGCCGGTACCGGCATCGCCCAGAACTTCTCGTCCATGACCAGGAGTGACGGAGACCCCATTCCCTACGGTAAAGACGAATACTGTGCCGTAATGAAAGGACAGTTTTCCATTGATATCGACCAGGTAGGCACATTCTCAAGTCAGAATAAAAGCGGCTTTATGAATATTAATGAAACCATGTCAAAAATTGCACTGGAAAACGGGGCGACAGAGGTGGAAGATCCGCTGGTTAAAGATGCCAAGGGCAATCCCCTGAAACTGATCCGGATTCCTGACCCGGTAAGACAACAAAGAATATCAGATGCCGTTAAAGCCTTGGGCTATCTGTCAGGCGGCGCCAAACAGGCAACCAACATGGCAGATGTCACCCCGAAACTCATCATCCTGACAAAATTCAAAAGCGGGAACCATCCGTTCTCATCCATCATTCAGGAAAACACAGGTCCCGGCAACCAGACGATCTTTTCAATCAAGGCGCTTAAGGAAATCCTTTCCGATTATAAAGATCAGTTTGACGGAAAACTTTTTATAGGTATTCGATCAGGATTCCTTGATGAACTCAAGCTTGAAACGGAATTGGAAAAACTGGTTTCCGAAAATGAAAACATTTCCTGCGGTTCCATTATGCAGGCCATTAACGCCTTTCTTGAAACCTTTACCCTTTAAGGTTGAGCCATGACAACCACTATTTACAGAATCCATCTGACCTGCTGGACAACATCGTTCAGATACCCGAATCTCATCAGCGGAACCCAGCCTACCCTGCCGGTGCCGCCCCTGAGTACTCTGAACGGGTTGATATCTGCGGCCATGGGGCACCCTTTCACGATTTCAGATAAAGAAAAGTTTGGATTTTTCTTTACCTATGAAAGCAGAGGGGTGGATCTTGAGACGATATATCAAATGGGCCAGAAGCTGAGCGGAATAAAACAAAATGTCCTGAAACGGGAATTTTTAATTGATGGTTCTCTTTTCCTTTACACTTCGCAAGAAATAATAGCACGGGCATTTGAAGCCCCTCATTTTCAAATGATTCTGGGACGGTCAGGGGATCTGGCCTCGGTCAGGGAAATCAAACAACTGGCTTCTGTCATGGAAAAGGATGAGATTGAGAAAATAAAAGGGACTCTGGTACCGTTTAACAAGCCCCATGCAAAAGAGGCGTCGTGCTATTACCTTGCCGCGCCCATCCAGGCACTTCCCAGATCCTTTGATAACAGTCTGCCGCGAAGAAATCTCGGGACGGCTCCTTTTTATATTCTTGATAAAAATCATCACCAAAGAACCCCTTTACAGGCAAAAGGCATTTACGATGACGACCTTGACATCGACATCTTCTGGCAGTGATCAAATCAAGTTTCCATGGGGAAAATCAGATGGTTCGTCCCTGACAGAGCACATCAGGAGCTGCCTTGTTATTTTCAGCGCCTTAAGAGACTGTATCCCGTCGTTAACCCAGACGTCACAATCTGAAAATTTCTGGAAATTGCTTTTCTGGGCTATTTGCCTCCATGACGTTGGCAAACTCCACCCTGAATTTCAAAACGTGTTGAAGAACATAAAAAACCTCTGGATAAGACAACGGCATGAGCTATATTCCGTTCCATTTACAGAACTTTTTAATCCGGGCACATTCACGGAAGATGAGCTGATTTTAATCCGGCAAGCGATTTTGGCCCATCACAAAGACTTTCAGAGTCTGGGTGAAAAATTCAAGGATAAACGATTGCTTGAAATGGAGTTTGATGAGGAAAGGAAATATCAAAAACTGGGGTATCACCCTGAAAACTTCTTAATGGGGGTTGAACGAATTATCGCTGATGAAGGTTTTCAGCTCTTTCTTAAAGATATAGAGGCCTTTTCAAAAAGCCATGGGTTTGCAGCATCATTATCAACGGACACAGTTAAACATTGCTTTTCCGAGGCACACCCCTTTCAGGCCATTGCAAAATCTTATCGCAAGTCAACCCCTGACACAGATATTTACTGGCAGCAAATGATGCTCTGGGGCGCATTAAAACTTTGTGATCACTACGGCTCAGCAGGTATTGAAAAACTCCACAACCTGGAAAATTCCCATTTTAAATTTCTGTACCAGATCAAAGAAACCTACGGAGCCTTATATTATCACCAGCACAGTTGCGGAGCCACCCATGCCAATCTGATCCTGGTTGCACCGACAGGCTCGGGAAAAACAGAAGCGGCCATGGCCTGGCTAAAAAATCAGATAAAAAGCGAACAGGGAAGAGCTTACTATATTCTGCCATATACCGCATCCATCAATGCCATGCATGCCCGTTTGACAGAACAGATGGCATCGCCAGAAGAAAGTCCCATCGTTGGCGTCCAGCACGGCAAGCTCACAGATTATCTCTACAACTTCCTTGAAATCGAACACCAAATAGAACCTTCACAATTAGAAGTTATTGCGGATCAATACCGGAAAATCATCACCCCTTTAAAAATCATTACGCCGTTTCAGATTCTAAAATTCGGATACGGGGTAAAAGGATTTGAAACAGGGCTGGCCCATTTAAGCGGCGCAAAACTCATCTTTGATGAAATCCATGCGTATGATGCCAGAACATTTGCCCAAATCAATATTTTCCTTCAATACCTGATCCGCCACCTCGGTTGTAAGGTAATGATCATGACGGCAACCATGCCCGGATTTATGCTGGATATTCTCAAAAAGACCCTTGGTGTCAAATGTGAAATCCGGGCGGATAAACAGTTCCTTGAACGAAAGCCACGGCATGCCGTTATTTTGCTGGAGGATTCTATCTGGGACCATCTTGAAAAAATTGAGCAGGAACTTAATGATCCCCAGAAAAAAGTTCTGGTGGTATGCAATACTGTGGCCCAGGCTCAAAAAGTATACGAAGAATTGTCGTCATTGTTAATGGCTGACGAAAGGGTAATTCTTCACAGCCGTTTCACCGGCAGAGACCGGCAGACGAAAGAAAAAAAGATATTCAACGACAAAACAAGGCTGCTTGTCGGAACCCAGGCCATTGAGGTCAGCCTGGATATTGATTTTGATGTCATGTACACAGAACCGGCACCAATAGACCGGCTGCTCCAAAGATTTGGAAGAATTAACAGAAGATATAAAAAGCCTCCCTGTCCGATTTATGTCTTTTCCCAAGGGGGAGAAAATGATCATTGGATATACCCGGATAACTTGGTTGATGCCACATTGGCATGTTTGAAACAGATCAGCCATATCCATGAAAAAGAGATCCAAACATTAATGGACAAGGTATACGATGGCTGGCCTGAAAAAGAACAAAAAGAATTTGACGAAACCAGCAAGATGTTCGAATTCGCCCTGAGCATGCTTGCCCCCTTTTCAAAACACAGGGAAACAGAAGAAAAATTTTACGAACAATTTACCGGGGTCCAGGTGCTGCCCGCATCTCTTTTCCAGGAATACCAGTCATTCATCCAGAAAAGAGATTTCATTAAAGCAGACCGCCTCCTGGTCGGTCTCCAGCTTTCAGGTTTCAGCCAACTCTATTCAAATGGTCAGATCCTGTACCGGCGTATCCCCTTATTCAACAAAAAGGATAAAGAAGAAAACCATTGGATATCGGTTGCCCAGTGCAGGTATGACGATGATATCGGTATGACAAATGAATTTGAGCCATTTTGCGACGATAATTTCCTAGATTGACGGACAAAGAATCTTTTAAAAGGAGGCATCTTGCCGTGCGTATCAAAATAACAGCCACAACAGACCGGCCCGCATCCTTTCCATTTAATTACCAATATCCGCTTCAGGCTGCCATTTACTCCCTGATTCGGGAATCTTCATCGGATTATTCAACATTTCTCCACGAACAGGGTTATATTAAGGACGGCATTGACCGGGTATTTAAATTTTTTACTTTTTCAAAGCTTAAATTCAGCCCTAAACTGAGGGGAAAAACCGGATTTGACAATGTCCGCCAAATTGAATTCATTTTTTCAACCATCGTGGAAGAGAGCCTGCGCCACATGATTTTAGGTATCTTTTCGGACCGGGAAATGCATCTTAGGATAAACGGCAAGGGACTTAAGCTGACCATCGTCAATGTGGATGTTCTGGAAGAGCTTGTGTTTTCAGGCAAGGAAAAATTCATCTGCCTTTCTCCCATTGCCGTGTCAACCATGATTGAAAATCATAAAGGCAGAAGGGTGCCTCATTTTCTCAATTATATGGTCCCACGGGAAAGGGACCGGTTTGCTGAAAATATAAAAAACAACCTGGTGAACAAATATGAGACCCTTCATAATGCCTCTTATGATAATAGGGAACATCCTTTCTCCTTCCACTTTGACCCGATTTATATTTCAAAGAAGAACGGGACTATCTCCAAACTGATCAGTTTTAAAAACGACATCAAAATCAAGGCCATGGAAGCCCCTTTTACTGTGGAAGCAGATCCGGACCTGATTAAAATCGGGTACGAATGCGGATGGGGAGAAAAAAACAGCGCCGGATTCGGCTGCACTGAGCCAATAAGGGCGTAAAACAGGTGGAAGCACTCGATTACACAGGAACCCAGGTGAACTATTTTTTTGTCTGCCGTCGCAAACTGTGGCTGTTCACCCGGGATATAAGGTTTGAAAATGAGAATGAGTATGTCCAGTTGGGCCGCCTCATAGACGAGTATTCCTATCCCAGGAAGAAAAAGCAAATCGAAATCGGTAACTTAAAAATTGATTTTCTGGACAGCAAGCAGGGCATCATCCACGAGGTGAAAAAATCGCCAAAAATAGAAAAAGCGCATATCTGGCAGGTGAAATATTATCTGTACTGGCTTAAATCCCATGGCGTTGAACATATAACAGGGGAAATTGATTATCCCAAACTGAAGAAAAAGGAAGTTATATCCCTGACTGACGACGATCTTAAGGTATTTGAAGACATTTTTGCTCAAATGAAAATCGTCCTTGCGCAGGCTATTCCCCCGGAAACCATTAACAGGCCCATTTGTAAAAAATGCGCTTATTTTGAATTCTGCTATGCTTAGGAACTTTCCATGAAACAACCTTTATATTTATTCACAAACTCCACGGTAAAACGAAAGGATAATACCCTTCGCATCGAAACCAGTGAAGACAAAATCGACAGGCCCATTGAAACCTTAAGCGAAATTTACCTGTTCGGAGAGCACTCACTGAATACCAAACTGCTCAATTTCCTTTCCCAGAATAAAGTCCCGGTCCACATTTTTAACTACTATGGCTTTTATTCCGGAACCTTTTTCCCAAGGGAGGTATACTTATCCGGTCACGTGACCGTTCAGCAGGCAGCCCATTACCTTGATCCGGAAAAAAGGATGACCATTGCCCATAAATTCATTGATGCCGGTGCATCCAATATTCTCTCCAATCTGGGGTATTATAAAAACAGGGGCCGGGAGATAGAAAAACAAATTGACAGTATCAAAACCTTAAAAAAACAGCTTGCCCTTGCTCCTGGCCCCATGGAACTTATGGGCTTGGAGGGCAACATCCGTGACCTTTACTACTCTGCATTCAACAGTATCATAAAGCAGGATTATGATTTCGAAAAAAGAGTCTACCATCCCCCGGATAATTTTATGAATGCCATCATCTCATTCGCAAATTCCCTTGTTTACACAACAGTGCTGTCCGAAATCTACAGAACCCAACTGGATCCCACGATCAGCTTTCTTCATGAACCGGGTTACAGAAGGTACTCCCTGGCTCTGGACCTGGCTGAAATTTTTAAGCCCATATTGGCGGACCGGCTTATATTTACCATGCTTAACAAAGGGGAATTATCCGAAAACGATGCAGACCAAAATCTAAACCACTGTTATCTTAAGGATACCGGGCGGAAAGCATTCTTACGGAAATACGATGAACGACTGCGAAAAACAATTAAGCATAAAACCCTGAACAAACAGGTTTCCTACAAACGCTTAATCCGTCTGGATTGCTACAAACTGGTCAAGCACATTCTCGGGGAAGCCAAGTACTCGGGCTTTAAAATGTGGTGGTAATATGTATATCATAGCCATATATGATATCAATACCGAGACCCATGAAGGCCGCCGGGCTCTCAACAAGATTTTCAAGCTGATGAAAAAATATCTGATTCATATCCAAAAATCGGTTTTTGAAGGAGAATTAACAAAGGCCCAGTTCCAAAAAATGAAGCTGGAGGTGATGCAAATTGTTGATCCGGATTGTGATTCCGTTATATATTTCTCAAGCAGAGACAGCCGATGGCTGGACAAAGAAGTTCATGGTCTCGGTAAAGACACCACAGACAATTTTATTTAACAGACTCTGCTCTTTGACAATTTGTAAAATTTCATTTTCCGTCGTTCTCCCGGGAAAAAAACGATATCCCCAATCGACGGAAAAAATTAGACGAAACTTAATATAACCATCTGAAAAGATGTAGTTACCAAATGCCTTTTAATCAGACCAATGTGGAATTGAAACAGAGAAGCCCACCAGCGATATCAAATTGATCAGCGTCTTTTAATCAGACCAATGTGGAATTGAAACCAAAAAAGGTTGCATAATGTTTGACGGAACCGGGTTGACTTTTAATCAGACCAATGTGGAATTGAAACAGGTTTTGCCTATTGACACTTCTGCAACTCCATGCGGCTTTTAATCAGACCAATGTGGAATTGAAACAAACAGTCCTGCGAACAACAGCTGTTGCCCCTGAAACTTTTAATCAGACCAATGTGGAATTGAAACTTGATAGCATACGCAAAATCGGCAAGTGTCTCCGCACTTTTAATCAGACCAATGTGGAATTGAAACCAAAAACGATTTTTGGACAAGCAGGCAAGCCCCGACTTTTAATCAGACCAATGTGGAATTGAAACCTCAAATACATTATTTTATTCTCTATAGTTACAACAGCTTTTAATCAGACCAATGTGGAATTGAAACATACCTGTGCGAAACGTGATAATTCTTTTCCATTTCCTTTTAATCAGACCAATGTGGAATTGAAACTCATTAATGGCTAAGAAATATTCTATTTGATGATCTCTTTTAATCAGACCAATGTGGAATTGAAACTACATTATAAAATCAGGGTCAATGTCAATCGTAATTACTTTTAATCAGACCAATGTGGAATTGAAACCCGAATTTACTGGGGTTATCATGTGAATTGTCTCATCTTTTAATCAGACCAATGTGGAATTGAAACCAATTAATTCTAATTCTTTTATGCTATGTAGTAGTTCTTTTAATCAGACCAATGTGGAATTGAAACATATCATTTAAGGCAAAGATATAATCATAATCATGTCTTTTAATCAGACCAATGTGGAATTGAAACCATAATAGTTATAGGATAATTATTGTATTCAAGCCGGCTTTTAATCAGACCAATGTGGAATTGAAACAGACTCGCCAACAGCGATAACGTCGGAATTAGATGACTTTTAATCAGACCAATGTGGAATTGAAACTTTATCAAAAACACGATAATATTTACCTTTAGTCAGTAATGTCCGGTTAGGTTTTTGCATATACTAAAAAATGTTGTTTTTTGTGCTTTTTTGGTAAAATTTTGATAGATTGGTGCAAGAATTGCGTATAAAATTTTAGATAATTCAGTCTATTTTATAACAATTTTGTTTTTTTAAGATCGTTGTGATTCATTGTTTTACCTAAAAATGGCTACATGCAAGAACCTAACCGGACACTACTGA
>NZ_DDYV01000188.1:0-3010 GCF_002348205.1 Desulfobacter sp. UBA2225
AGACTCATGCATAATTCATTCACCCCATCCTCCGGGCGTGCATGAAGTAAAACAACACCCGGGAAACTCACGGCATAGGGTCCAAATTTGCTGATGATCTTCCTCATGGCCTCAATATATTTTCTTTCGATTGCTCCCGATAGCACAAGGGGCGCACCGGCTTTCTCCACAACTTCCTGCCATTTTTCTGCATTCACCCTGAGGATGATTCTCTCGGGGGTTAGTAAAGATATTAAAGGATAACCTTCATCATGTTCTTGAACGTTCTTTTGGTCTGGAACCGGGATGGTGGATAAATTCAATTCTTTTTTCAGTTTTAAAATATCTTCTGTATTTAAAAAAGGGTTGACTGAGATGACCGGGATACTGTTCAAATCGAGAGGCAATGTAGAGATTATTGCATCAATCGATCTAAAATCATCCATCCGTTTCTTGAATTCAAGCAGGGAAAGTACCTGAACAATCTCCAATTCAGGCAATTCAGCCCGAATACGTGAAACCAGCAGCCAGGCGGTGGCAATTCCTTCGACACAAATGATCAGGATTCTTTTCTGGTTGGCAGGTTTATAGCGAAGGCGTTCCATTGCCGCTCCCAGATGCAGCGAGAGGTAACCGATCTCCTCTTCTGGAAAATGCAAACCTATTGAATCTTGAATAGTCCGCATACTTTTTTGGGTTACCTCAAATATATAAGGGTACTGCATCTTAATATCCTCAAGCAGTGGGTTCCTTATCCGAATGCCAATTCTTAATCTAAGGAATGTTTGTTTGATGTGCATTTCCAGATTTCTGGATAGATCCCGATCAGCTCTCAAATAAGGATGAAGATAATTTGATACCTCAGTGATGATGCGATCAACAATACCTTTTATTTGCAGATCAAGATCCAGGGTTTTTTGCTTTTCATCGGCACTGTAATAAGCCGGTTTATTTTTTTGGGCTGCGATCAGCAGCGCAGTGAGAAGAGCTTCTTCGTTCTTATTAAGAACCACCTTGCATTGAAGTTGCACCCGATTAATTATGTCAATGATCACCAAGGATTCCCGCTCCTTGTCAATACCAAATAAATAGGCAGGCGAGAAATCCACTGTTTTATTAAGTCGAGAACGGGAAACAGCGAGTGCAAAAAAAAGTAAAAGGATAAGATAGTCTAAATCTGAAAGTTGAAGCTGAAGTTTCGTTTTCGCATAATCAAGTTGTTTTTTTAGGAAAATGAGATCATCAGCCCCAATGATCTCCTGTAAAACCTTATTATCTTCTGACCCATATTTTTTAATATTTTTGACTGGATTAATACATAACTCTAAAAGAAAATTCTTGCTGTTGCTTTCCATTACCAGATTAATAATCGCCTCGCGAAAATCTCTTTCTTGTCCTTCCACCTGAAAACCAAAATTAGGTCGTTTTTTCAGCAATAAATGATTAACACCCAGCCAGTCATTGACTTTTTGGAGGTCGCTGATAATGGTGGTTCGAGATACTTTTAATCGGTTGATAAACTGCTTAATAAGGATCGGATCATTCGCCATCAGAAGCGAGATCGTGATCAATAAGCATCTTTGATTCGCTTCCAGGAAATCTTCACTTGACAAGCTCTCCAATTCTGAAATAACATTCAACCTGGCTTGGGGTGAGGCAGGGATGAATATTCCAAAATTGGGTTTTATTTCAAGAGGAATACCCCGTTCTTCCACCCAAATTTTAATACGTTGGATACTAAAGTGCGCCATGCGCGGGGTAATCCCGAGCTGTTTTGCAATTTCTTTAGCAAAAAGCGGTTTTTTACTCTGGAGAAGTAGAAATAAAATATCCTTGCTTCTTTTATCCAGGGGGATCATCATTAGGATTCACATTAAAAATCTTAAATATTCGAACTGTTATGTTCGTCCAAAGCTTTTTTGACTTACATTAATATTAATTCAAGGTTGGTTTCGGATATTCGTGCGCGCCTGCACGTTGGCAAGCTCCTCGATGATATTGATGACAGCGGAGTGGTCAAGCTCACCGCGGCCGGTGGCCATGAGGGAGGCAAACAACTCGTGGGCGACGGCGGTGGCGGGCAGGGGCACGTTGAGCTGGCGGGCGGTATCCATGACGATGTTGAGGTCCTTGTAGTGGAAGCGGCTCTTGAAGCCGGGTTCAAACTCTCCCTTGATGACCCTGGGGCCGCGGACGTCCATGACGCGCGTCTGGGCGTAGCCACCGGAAAGCACCTGCAGGATGACCGCCGGGTCCACGCCGGCTTTGGCGCCGAGGACGAAGGCCTCAGCCATGCCGAGCAGGTTCATGGCCACCTGGATCTGGTTGCAGGCCTTGACCGTTTGCCCGGCGCCGTTGGTGCCGCAGTGGGTGACGGTCTTGCCCATCACCTGGAAGACGGGCAGGAGTTCATCAAAGAGGTCCTTGGGTCCACCGACCATGATGGAGAGGGCGGCATTTTTTGCGCCGGTCTCACCGCCGCTGACGGGGGCGTCCACGCAGCGCACGCCCTTTTTGCCCAGCTCCTCAGCCACATGGATGGCCATGGCGGGGGCAATGGTGCTCATATCGGCATGGATCAAGCCCGGGCGGGCGGCTTCTATGATGCCATTTNNCACCCAGGGCGACCTTTTCCACGTCGGGGGAATCCGGCACCATGGAGATGACGATGTCCGCTTTGGCGGCCGCTTCTTTGCCATTGGCGCAGGCGGCGGCACCCTTGACAACCACTCCCTGCACGGAGGCGGGATTGATGTCATACACGAACAACTCGTGCCCGGCAGCAATCAGGTGGGAGGCCATGTGGCGCCCCATGATGCCCAGGCCGATGAATCCGATCTTTTGTTTCATTTTTCTAATCCTCGTGAAGATGTGATTTTAATTTCTGAGAGGTAAGTATAACCGAACAGGGAATGAATGATGGAAAATGAACCCGACTGCTGTTTAAATTACGATCCTGATCAGCTCCTCTGCCTTTTTAGACGGGGTTTTGCTTTTGAAAAAGGGTAATTTGCATCCCTTCCGGGTCCTG
>NZ_DDYV01000231.1:0-11394 GCF_002348205.1 Desulfobacter sp. UBA2225
AGCATGACGAGGCCTGGCTGATTTTTCTGGACATGGTTCACAACTTCATACCCACCTTTGAAAATAAGGCCGAAGCCCTGCACTGGTTCCCCATGCTCAGAACCTGGTTTGGTCTGTGCGGTCTGTGCAAATTGCCGTGGAATGATATTGTCCCCGAGGACAACAAAGAGACTGCCGAGCCGGCCAAGGTGATTAAACATGTGGCCTGGTATGCGGATTTTTTCTCTGCGGTTACCGGCAGAAAAGTCGGCCCGGACGACCTGATCACTATGAGTGAAGCCGTATACAACTTCCAGCGGATTTTTAATCTTAAGATGGGATACGGCACCCGGGAGCATGACACAGTACCCTACCGTGCAATGGGTCCTGTGACCAATGAAGAGTACGAATCGCGGGCCGAGCGGTACGACACACAGTTGAAGGAGACCTATGGGATGGATATTACCGCCATGGATACCCAGGCTAAAGTGGCGGCCCTGCGAAGTAAGCGTGAAGAACAGTACGAACTGCTTAAAGACGCAGTATACACACGTCGGGGCTGGAATTCCAACGGGATCCCTACCGTTGCAACCGTCAAACGCCTTGGCATTGATTTTCCCGAAGTGCTTAAGGTGCTTGAAGCCAACGGGGTGGTGTAATATTTGTTTTCATAATTTGACCAGTTCCAGCCCCCCCCACAGCCCAATATGTTTTCCTGAAATAATGACAAGGCCCTGGACCCCGGTCATGCCTCTGCCTGCGGCAATGGCCTTTTCAATGTCTTTGGGCGTCTGGACCAGATTGCAAATTGCTGTGGCCGCAGCATCGGCCAGGGCACAGCAATCTGCCAGTACTGAAACGGCATCGGCCTTGCCAAAACTTTTGGAGTGGCCCACGGTGCCAGAGGAGGTGCACATGGCAAACGACACGGGGCGCCGGCCCACTTTAATACCGGTTTTCATGCTCAAGGGTGATGATCCGGCATAAATGGTGAATATGGTATGGGTATCTGATTTTATAAAAATATCGCCGCCGTTTTCCACAAGGAGATTTGAAGACCATTGAAGCAGATCCCTTCCCACACTCTGGGCCACAGCCCCTGCCACGGCTGCCATGGGGCCGACACCGGCCGTTTTTGCCGCCATGGTCATTTCAGAAATGATTTTAGGCGCGATCCCCGGATCGGGCAACGGCGTCAGGCTGTCGGCAAACCTTGGACAACGCGCGATGTGATTTTCAATGTACTGGCGATGCTTCAGAATAGACCGTACAGCCTGTTCACTGAGATTCGAATCAGCCTGGATATTGAGGTTGGTTTCCTTTACGGTTACATTAAAGTTGACAAGCCCCTGTTTTTGGTGGCAAACGCGGTATATTTTGCGGTTTTCAAACATTGGCATTTAAGGTGTTCTGCCGCTACACCCAGTCAATGGGAACAGGGCGTAAATGCTCCGGGGCCTGGCGGATAAAATAGGAATCGGTCATTCCGGCAATGAAATCCCGGGCAATTTCGGCATGGGTGTGGTTCAAACGGTAGCTGTCATCCATGCCGTTGAGAAACCGGGAATAAATAACGGAAGACCCATCTGCTTTAATCAGGTCGTTCATGTATCTGTCAAACAAACATTTGAAAATATCTTCAATGCCTGTGAGATGTCGTTTTATTAGGGGATTTTTGTAAATAAATTGGTAGTTGAACTGCTTTAATTCTTTTAGGGCATCCGCCACTCTTGGGGAAAAGCCTATAAAATCCTGGTCAATGCTTGTGTTGATCAAGTCCGTGACCAGATTAAAAACAATGGTGCCCTGGGTCGCCCCTAAACGTTCACGGCAGGTCCCGGGAAACTGGTCCCGGGTCACAATATTTAGGCGGACAGCGTCCTCAAAGTCCCTTCCGATATAGGATACCGTGTCGGCGATGCGGACCACGCACCCTTCCATGGTCATGGGCAGTACATCATCCGTGGTGCCCGCCTGAATTTGTCTGACGATCCTATCCAGATCTGCAAAATTTCTTGGCGGTGCCGGGGTAAGCGTCCTTGCATGGACCTCTCCGTTGTGGCAGACAATGGCGTCCAGGGTCTGGAGGGTCAAATTCCAGCCTTTGCCGTTTCTCTCAATGACATCTAAAAACTGCATGCTTTGAAGGTTATGGTGGAACTGACCAGCCCCAGCTGCCTGGGTAAGGCGGGAGAGAAAACGTTCACCGTCATGACCGAAGGGTGTATGACCGATATCATGTCCCATGGCTGCCGCTTCAATAAGATCGGTGTTCAGTCCAAGATACCGGCCAATGGTTCTTGCCACCCGGGAAAGCATCTGTACATGCAGAACCCGGTGGGTAAGATGGTCATTATTGATCAGGGAAAAAACCTGGGTTTTATCACTGTAACGGGTGTAGGCCAAAGAGTTGAGGATACGGTCCGCGTCTGCAGAAAAAGCAAGGCGGTATTCGGTCTCAGATCTTGGCTCCGAATACCGCCGGAGAGCATTTTTGGAAAAACAGGCCCGGATGCCGAGGATTTGGGATTCCCTTTGTTCAAGGCCGGCTTTCAGTGCCCGGGGTGTTTTGTCCAAAGTCAATTAATCATACCTCAAGCTGTTTGAGGATATTTTCCACCACCTTTTCAAATGCGTCTTTAAAGGGACCGGGCGCCTCATACATCATCACGGGCACGCCGTCATCTCCGGATTCCACGACGCGGGTGTCAAAGGGGATGGACCCTAGGAAATTTAAGCCCTGTGCCTTGGCGGTTTTTTCTCCGCCGCCGCTTTTAAAAAGATCAATATGCTTATTGCAGTGGGGACAGGTATATCCGGCCATGTTTTCAATTATACCAAGGGTTTCCATTTTTACGGTTTTACAAAATGAGATGGATTTGCGGACGTCTGCAAGGGCCACTTCCTGGGGGGTGGTCACGATGATGCCCCTGGCATCAGGAATGGTCTGTACAACGGTGAGCGGTTCATCGCCTGTACCCGGAGGGGCGTCAATGACCAGAAAGTCCAAGTTTCCCCAGGCAACGGAACCTACAAACTGCTTGATAATCCCGGTTTTTGCAGGGCCTCTCCATATAACGGCCTGGTCCTTGTCCTGCATCAACGCCTGAACACTGACCACCGTGAGGTTTTCGTTGATCCGTTTGGGCAATAGCTGCTTGGTATCGGGGGCAATATCTAAAAGTTCCGTTATGTTGAACATCTGGGCAATGGAAGGCCCATGCACATCCACATCCATAAGCCCTGTTTTATATCCTTTTTTTGCAAGGGTTGCTGCAAGATTTGCTGATACGGAGCTTTTGCCCACACCGCCTTTGCCGGACAGAACAAAAATTTTATGTTTGATTCTGGCCAGATTGTCCTTGATCATTGCTTCCATTTCCATCCGTTGTTTGTCAGCGTCATTCTGGGGGGTCTTGGATGAACAGCTGCTTGCTTTTTTGGCCTGGTCAACGTTTTTGTGAATCATAATTTATATTTGTCTCCTTATGAGGTTTGGTAATAATAACACCGTCTAAATATGTTCATTTTCATGATCCTGTCAACCTGAATACGGATTCTTTTATATGAATATTGGGCATAATATCGTTCAAAGCAATCTTCATGATTCTTTGGTCCCCGTCTTTTATGGTTATGACACCGGGCAGAATGAAATTATCGCGTTTGAAAAATTGAGAATACCATATTCCCAAAATGAGATTCATTTTTTTATCGAGCACCCGATACCTGGTGGGTATTCCGGTTTCGTTCATTAAACATTCCTGAATTTCTGAAGAGAATGATTGTGAGGCAAAAACAGTATTCGGCTTTTCAGGAAGAATCCAGGCCCGGTCAAAGGGTCGTTTCGGCACCTTTCCAAGAAGAAGGCTGACCAGTTCAGACAGACGCAAGGGGATATTGATGTAAGGATCAAGATCCGGGTCTTTAGATGCAGCTGAATGGGGCTCGTGAGCACCGGTGTGGGAGGCAAAGGTGACCCACTGGCCGGTCGAGGCAATGGTTTCAACAGGATGACCTGACATAAGCAGGGTCATGCGCAGGCGGTTGGGCGACTGGGCCGCCCAGATAATTTTATATTTTTCTTTACGCCCCCCCTGGATTAGGGTCAATTCGCCTGTGCCCTTGGATGTGGAAATCTGTGCATTGAACGCCTGGATGCGGTTTATGATATCTTCGGCATGGGTGTCTGTCTGTTTACCGGATTGAAGTCCAAGCAGGACGCACCCGGGTCCTGTGAATATGACAGTAAAAAGCAATATCGTAACAACGCCGACGCTGGAACGCCAAAGATCAAGATCTTTCACTTGCCTGAAACTCAGATATGCTGGTATCATTGTACGGGATTTTCCAAATTTTTAAGTTTTTCCTTGATTTCCCTGATCTCTTTTTCATGATCCGGTTTGGCATTATCAAGGGCTTTTTTATACATGGCAATCGCCTTTTCCCGCTGTCCTGTTTTAAGGTAGGCATCTGCCAGGTGGGCGGCAATGACGGTTTCATATTCAGATAGCTCAACAGCTTTCTCAAGGTAAAAAATAGCCTTGTCATACGCCTGTTTTTTAAAATATACCCACCCCAGACTATCCATGATATAGCCGTCTTCCGGTCGGATCTCAAGGGCCCGTTGTACCAGTTTCAGAGCTTGATCAAGATGAATGCCCATTTCTGCATAGGTATAACCCAGGTAATTGAGAGCTGATGCATGCTCGGGATCGAGTCTTATAATGTTTTTCATGGTTTCAATGCTTTTCCGTCGCTGTCCTGCAGCATCCAGAACAACACCAAGCTTGAACAGTAACTCCGTATTTTGGGGAGCCTCTTTTAATGCACCCTGCAGCATGGTGACGGCAATGTCATGACTGTTGTTTTCCTGGTAAAATGAGGCCAGGTAAGAGGTGATGTCAATGTCTGCCGGACTTTGTCTGTGGTGCTGTTCCAGAAATTGAATTGCATCTACTGTGCGGTTCATGTCCCTGTAGAGAAAAGCAATACTTAAAATTGTTTTTTTATACTGGGGATGATCGGGCGTGACTTTAAGATAACATTCAATGGCCTTGTCCGGTTTTTCTAATCCTTCATAAGCCATCCCCAGGAAAAAATTGATGTTGGCGTTCCCGGGGAGTGCTTTCCCGATCTGGGACAAAACCGTAACAGCATCCTGGTATCTATCCTCGGGCATCAGGATCTGGGCAATATTTAATACCAAATCTGTATTCTTTCGGACTTCCCGAGCAAGTACGGCAAACATATCATCTGCGTTTTGATAATCCTTGGCGTTAAAATATAACAGACCAAGCTCTATCAGTGCCCTTTCCTCTCCGGCGTCTACACTAAGAACCTGCTTGAGAACCTTTATGATTTCTGCCTTATTTTTTTCTTCACCCATGGTTTTATACACATCTACCAGCCGGAAGCTGGGTTCTATAAGATCAGGCTCAAGTTCAAGGGTTTTAAGGTAAGACCTCTTAGCCGCTTCAGGGTTGCCGGCTATCCGCTGGGTCTCTCCCAGGTAGAAATAGGCAACATAATAGTCGGGAAATATGCTTGCCATACGGGAAAACAGATTCATGGCTTTCAGGGTCATGCCCTCATCCATATACACTTTTCCCAACCGTAAAAAGGTTTCTTTATCTTCTGGCTCAAGCTCAAGTATCCGTTCCAGCAGGATGGTCATGTCCTTCTCATCCCCTTTTTTCAGCCGGGCAAGCAGAAGAAGGTTTTCCACATCATCAGGATATTGTTCTGCCAAAAGCTGGGCAAGCGCCATGGCCTGGCCTGACTTTTCTTGTTTCTGCAAGCAGATGATATATTCGCGCTGCAGAAAAGAGGAGTCCGGATCTTTTGCAATGGCCTTTTCCAGAGCTTTTTGCGCCAGATCAGTTTCATTTTTAATCTCGTAGAGCCGCGCCATAAGATAGTAGTATGACGCCTGGAAATCACTCTCCTGGTCGGCAACATTTTCGCTGTCCGCTTGTCCCAGGATAGGAGCTCCCGATTCCTTGATACAGCCTGAAACAGAAAAAAAGCTTAAGGCTGAAGCCAAGGCCAGGATACACACGGTAAGGTGTTTCATTAACGGAATGCCTTTTTAAACTCTTGGAATACGAATATTACTGGTCATGGTCATACATGTCAAAATCCGGCATATCTTTTTTAAAATATGCTTTCATTTTTTTTATGATGTTGTTTTCAATCTGCCGGACCCGTTCCCTTGAGATGTTGTAGACTTCACCTATTTCCTGAAGGGTTTCGGGGGAATCTGAAAAAATTCTGCGATCGAAAATATCCAGTTCGCGTTCGTTCAGTGTCTTTTTAAACTCATCCACCTTCGTGTACAGGATATCTTCGATCTCTTTTTTTGCCAGGAGGTCTTCGGAGGAATCCGAATCAACGTTAATAAATTCAATGCGCTCGGTATTTGAATCATCTTTAAGCGGTTCATCCAAAGAAAGATCCCAGTTGGCAAGCCGCTGGTCCATATCCACCACTTCCTGTTCAGACACGCCCAGGCGTTCGGATAACAGCTTGGGTTTGGGATCAAACCCCTGTTCAATGAGCATCTGTTTCTCTTTTTTCAATCTGAAAAAAAGCTTGCGCTGTCCCTGGGTGGTCCCAATTTTGACCATTCGCCAATTGTCCATGATGAATTTGAGGATATATGCCTTGATCCAAAATGATGCATAATAGGAAAATTTGACATTTTTATACGGGTCAAATTTTTTTACGGCCCGGACAAGACCAATATTGCCCTCCTGAATGAGATCAAGAAGATTCTGCATCCAGATGCGTTGAAATTCCAAAGCAATCTTTACCACCAGGCGCAGGTTGGAAGTGGTCATTATATAGGCGGCTTCCTGGTCGTTATCATCCTGAATCCGCCGGCCCAACTCTATTTCCTGCTCCCGGGTCAAAAGTTTATATCTATTGATTTCATTAAGGTAACTTTGAATGGGATCTGATTTGACCAGGGCTTTTGACGTGCTGGCCGTGGTTTTGCGTGCGGGTACCAAAAAGTCCTTCTTGGTCAGTTTTTTAGTAACTGTCGGATTCTCTTGGTCAACAATATTTTCCATTTAGGAACCTTTAACTTTAATTAACTTAAACCTTATTACTATCATACTTTGATTTAAAGCGATATAGTTGCATATTACTAATTGATTATCTTGTGTTTGGACGAAAAGTCATCCATCTGCGCCTCGCGTCTGGGCGAAGTTTCGTCCAAATACGGTTTTCCGTTCAGGCACTGCCTTAAAAAGGTGCAGCCCTTGAAAAAATAATTTTTAAGGTTAATTTTATCGGTCTGATAGTAAAATTAATCATTGTATGATAAATTTATTTTCAAAATTTTTAAATAAATTAAATTGTCAGGATAGGAGGAACGCTTGAGCATTATACCCGGAACAGAATATGAAGGTTTGCCGCTGATCAGACAAGGAAAGGTCAGGGACATTTTTGATACGGGCGATGCCCTGCTCATGGTCACAACCGACCGGCTTTCCGCCTTTGACGTGGTCTTGCCTGACGCCATTCCGGACAAGGGTAAGGTATTGAACCAGATCTCGGTATTCTGGTTCAAACAGATGGAAAGCATCGTTAAAAATCATATTATCAGTACGGATGTAAATGATTATCCGGTGGCGTTTCACAAATACAAAGACAAGCTTGAAGGGCGCAGCATGCTGGTGAAAAAAGCTGAGCCCATGGCCGTGGAGTGCATTGTCAGAGGCTATATTTCAGGCTCGGGGTGGAAATCCTATCAATCTGAAGGTCATGTGTGCAATATCAAGTTGCCCCAGGGGCTCAAGGAGTCCGACAAGCTTGAGACACCTTTATTTACCCCGTCTACCAAGGCTGAAATCGGTGATCATGACATCAATATCGGCTTTGATGAGGCTGCAAATCTTCTTGGGAAAGAAACCGCAGAAAAATTGCGTGACCTGAGCCTTGAAATTTATAATCGCGGTGCAGCACTTGCCCTGGAAAAAGGTATTATCATTGCCGACACAAAATTTGAGTTTGGTCTGCTTGATGGTGAAATTATACTTATTGATGAAATCCTGACTCCGGATTCATCCAGATTCTGGCCCTTGGATGATTACACACCCGGCAGGGGACAGAAAAGTTTTGACAAACAGACTGTAAGGGACTGGCTGACCAATTCGGGTTGGGGTAAAACGCCGCCGGGTCCCAAATTGCCCCAGGAAATCATTGACAATACCAGTAAAACCTACAAGGAAATTTTTACCCGGCTGACCGGAAAAACCATCTGATCCATGACAGAAATAACAGTTACTGATATCCCGGTCTCTGAGATTGATCTTTCAGACACCGGGTTTCGCATTACAGGGCTACACCATGATATTGAACATCTATCGGCTTCCATTTCCCAATATGGGATCATGGTCGCGCCCCTGGTGTTGTGCGGATCGGATAAATACAGTGTGGTGTCCGGGTTCCGGCGGATTGAAGCCGCCAGGTATGCGGGATTGTCCCGGATAACCTGCCGTGTCATGCCTGCAGGAGAAAAATCGGTTGCGGCCATGGCCGCTGTAATTGAAAATGCGTTTTCAAGGGAACTGACACCTGCAGAACTCGTTCGCGCTACAGCGCTTTTATTTCGTTTCATGGATGCTGAAAGTATCGCAAAAAACGCTACATCCATCTTCAACAGGCCGCTGAATACCGCGTATATTAATACGCTGGCGCGTATCCATGCCATGCCTGATTCTGTTCTCGATCTTATGGATGAGGGCAAGATATCCATTAAGGCATGTAAAAGCCTTGTATCTATGGATGCAGAAAGCATGACTGAATTTTTGCATCTTTTTTCTCTGATCAAAGTATCTTCGGGCATCCAGATGGAGATCATTGCATGGGCAAAGGAGATCTGCGCCCTTGAAAAAATGAGCCTTTCAACCCTCATTCAGGAAAGTCCCCTGGGAGGTAAGGAGAGCGATGAGCACAGGGATATGAGTGCCCTTGGAAAGCAGTTCAAGGCGTTTCTTGCCCAAAGACGTTTTCCTGCGGTCACAGCAGCCAAGAACCAGGCCCAAGAACATATCAAAGCACTTGAACTGGATTCCGGACTTCAACTGGCGGTTCCCGAAAATTTTGAGGGATTGGTCTATGCCATGCAAATGGAATTTAAAAATATGGATGAGTTTAAAACACGCCTCAACCGCCTGGCGCAACTTGCAGACCACCATGACTTCAAATCCCTTCTGGATAGATAAAGACAGATAAAATGATCAATCCAACCCGGGTATTCATAGACAAAGATCTGAATCTGACGCCGGAAATTGAGTACCTGATCTCAAGGGTCAAACCGACACCGGAGAAGGTTGGGGACTCAAGACCTGTATATGACCTGATCAATCAGGCTGATGATCCCGTGGGCTTTGCCAAAAAAGTGCTTTACATCACCAGCAACAAGGGCGCTTTGATCCGCCAGTGCCCGGGCACCAGCTACTACACCTGCTGTGATTACACCATCTTGCATTGCGGCACCTATTGCACCATGGACTGCGCCTACTGCATCCTGCAAGCCTATTTTCACCCTCCCGTGCTCCAGTATTTTGCAGGCTTTGACCAGTACACTGCCGCACTGGACCCGATTTTTCAAGGGAACAATATTTTTCGCATCGGCACCGGTGAGTACACCGACTCCCTGATCTGGGAACCTGTCAGTCTCATGCCCAGATTTCTGGTTGAAAAATTTGCAGCCCAGGATCGGGCGGTTCTTGAACTGAAGACAAAAACCGTTAATATAGATACGCTTCTTGACCTGAACCATAACCGGAAAACGATTCTGTCCTGGTCCGTAAATACCCCTGAAATGATTGCATCACAGGAGCGGGGTACAGCCGGTCTTGCCGCACGGCTTAAGGCTGCGGCTAAAGCCGTATCAAAGGGGTTTCGGGTGGCATTTCATTTTGATCCCATTTTTTTGTATCCTGGATGCGAAAATGCTTATGAAAATGTGATTGAAGCCATTTTTAACCATGTTCGCCCAAAAGATGTTGTATGGATTTCCATTGGTACTTTCAGGTTCATGCCCCATTTGAAATCCATTATTGAAGCACGTTTTCCGGAGTCAACCATCCCCTACGGAGAGTTCATCACAGGACTCGACAATAAAATGCGATATTTCAAACCATTGCGCATCGCCATGTACCAGCGCCTTGCTGCCGTGTTCAGACAGATTGCCCCAGACGTTGCCGTCTATTTCTGTATGGAAGATGAAGAGGTGTGGATGAAAACCTTTGGTTTTTTTCCGGGAAAACCCAAAGCGCTTGCCCATATGCTGGACCGGGCTGCCGCAGACCGTTGCGGATTAGACAACCGCCTGCTTTAGCCCGATTATTTTATTCCCCTCTATTCAAAAAAAGTAAGCCTTTCGGATGATATATCCGAAAGGCTTACTAAGCGCATACCACCAGGTCGAACCCAATGGATTAAATATACGTATTAGGCTTCTTTTTCAGCATTGACCTGATCAATAATTTTTTTTGCCAGGTCCGCCGGTACTTCATCATAGACTTCAAATTCCATAGAAAAGGAGCCTCGACCACCGGTCATGGAACTTAAATCCGGTGCGTACCGCAGCATCTCGGACATGGGCACCAGTGCGTTGATGATCTGTTTGTCACCTTCGGAATCCATGCCGACTACCCGACCGCGCCTGGAGTTGAGATCACCCATGATATCACCTGTGGCATCATCGGGCGCCTTGACGGATACCTTCATAATGGGTTCAAGTAAAACGGCATTGGCCTGGGCTGCGGCGTTTTTAAATGCCAGAGAGCCGGCCGTTTTAAATGCCATTTCCGAAGAGTCAACTGCATGGTAGGAACCAAAATCCAATGTGGTACGGAAATCCACACAGGGAAATCCCGCCAGAATACCTTTGTGCATGGCCTGCCGGATACCTGCCTCAACTGCAGGAATATAGTTTTTAGGGATCACGCCGCCCACGATCTTATCCACGAACTCGTAACCAGATCCTTTGGGAAGGGGCTCAAGTTCGATCCAGCAGTCACCGTACTGGCCATGGCCGCCGGACTGCTTTTTATGTTTGCCCTGGACCCTTACTTTTTTCTTGAAAGTTTCACGATAGGCCACCTTGGGTGTAGCAATGTCCATACCCACGTTAAATTTACGCTGGATTTTTTCTGCGGTGACTTCAATATGAACCAGACCGCGGCCGGAGAGAATGGTCTGGCGCGTCTCTTCTTCACGGCGCAGGGTAAGGCCGGTATCCTCTTCAAGGATCTTACGCACGGCTTCGTGGATTTTATCTTCATCGCTTTTGGACTTGGGAGAAATGGCAAAGGAGATGCACGGGGGCAACGGTGCCGGTGCCGGAATTTTGATGCTTTTTCCGCTGGTCAGGGTATCCCCTGTCAGGGTATTTTT
>NZ_DDYV01000025.1:0-15536 GCF_002348205.1 Desulfobacter sp. UBA2225
AGGGATGATATCAGCTTTTGGGTCATGTCCGGATCCGTTCCGATTTCAGGAGAGAGTTGCTTGGCAATACTCAAAGACTGATTCATGTAATCTGTCATTATTGCGGATAATGTCTGTCCCTGGCTGGTGGTGTAGGCCATAATCGCTGCACAGACAAGGCCTGCAGCTATTAGAGAGGTCAATCCCATGGCTTTTTGAATACTCATATGCCGCTCAAGGCATTCCCCTAAAATCATACCGGTTGCCAGGAGCAGTCCAAAGTAAAGTGTGTCAAAAGCGATGCCTTTGGTCATGAGCACAAGCGTAAAGAAGCTTGTGGCTGCAATCAGTGCCCCACTGTTTCTGCCAAGTTTAAGGCGATAAAAAAGCACCGGCAGAGGCAGAAACAGAAGAACAAATACACCAAGCAGGGGGAATGTCAACACCACACCATAAATCAACAGACAGAAAATAATGCCTGTCAAAGTATCCCTGATAAAAACGGGGTGTGTGATGGATAACGGCATATTCCAAGAACCTGTGAAAATCTTTTTTGTTTTAATTTAAGGGGCGTCCCACAAACGGCAGAAGAGCAATCTGCCGGGCCTGCTTGATGGCGATTGTCAGCTTGCGCTGATGTTTCGCACAGGTTCCTGTGATACGGCGGGGGATGATTTTGCCCCGTTCAGTAATGAACTGTTTGAGTGCTTTGGGATTTTTATAGTCAATTTCCATGGAGCTGTCCACGCAGAACCTGCATATTTTCCGGCGCTGATAGAACCTGTTTTTTCCGCCGCCTCTATGACCTTTAAACATACTTGATCTCCTTTGTGCTTGAATTATTCTTTGGATTCTTCGGCAGGTTCAGATTCGGTCTCTTCCTCATCGTCCTGATCATCTGCATTATCTTCATCCAAATCGTCTTCTTCATCCGCGCCCTCTTGATCTTCTTCCTGGGGTGTGGCTAATGCAGCTTGCTTGGCTGCTTCTTTAAACTGCTCAGCATCTTGTTTAAGAGATTCTTCGGTGACGTGTTCCGTGATAAGGATGGTCATAAACTTCATAACAAGATCACTTAAGCGAAAATTTCTTTCAAGCTCCGTGACAAGTTCTCCGGTTCCGCCGTAAGTCAGGCAGACATAATACCCGCGCAATTTCTTTTTGATTTCATAGGAGAGTTTTTTTACGCCCCATTCATCAAAGTTCAGAAGAATGCCACCTTCCTTGTCAATAATATTTTTGACTTTTTCGAACAGTTCTTCACGGGCCTGATCCGACATGTCAGGATCAGCAATGAATACGGTCTCGTACTTCCTCATTTTTCCTCCTTGTGGATATAAAGCCCCGGATCAACCTTGTTAATAACCCGGAGCAAGGATAAAATAGTTATGTGCATTGTCTATCATGAGACAATAAAACCACTTTCTATATCATCTAAGATCTATGAGGTCAATATGAATGTCTGATTTTTCCAGGGAATTGCATGCGGCTTGATGGTTGTCACATTTTACAGGGTGGACAGCTTACTGTTCCCCCGGCTCTGCGTCTCGTTTAAAAATATCAATTTTGGTTTCAAGGCATTTTTTAAGGGATTGGTCATAAACACCAACGCTATACCAGGAATCTGGTTTTTGATACAGATCCAGTCCACGGCCGATTTTAATTGTCCAGCCATTGTCGATCCTGATTTCACGGTCATGGAGATGTTCGTTTATGTTGATATCAAGTTGGATATCCAGTTCTATAAGACTTTGTTTTACATCATTGAGCCGGTCTGAAAGCTCTTTTAAATCAGTCTGATCATCGTAACCTGTGCAAAGTGAAATTTTTTGGATTGTCGGTGTTTTGACAACTGCTTCACAAAACCTGATGAAATTCTGGACCTGATGGTTTGCCCGGATGTAAGGATCTTCTATCTCTATGGTTTTAGCCCCTGTCAGATACGGGGAGAGAATGGATTCATAGCTGTAGCCTGTCGCACCATACTGGATGGTAAAATGTTGCGCGTTGGGTTCTTGGGCGTTCTCTTTTATGATGATATCCGGACTTGGTTGTTCTTCCGGTTCCGGCAGTTTTTTATGCTCTGGTTCTGGAGCAATCTTTTTTTCTGCGGGTTTGCGCTGACTGCTTTCCTTGGCCCCTTCACCATCGTGGATATCCTTTCTGACAGGATCCTGGGTGGCTTCGGCTGTTTTTGATTCCGGGCAGTACACAACAATTTCTTCGTCTTGATTGTTAATATACGACAAATTGATTTTTGCAAACTCATCATCTGATTTGCGTTTATTCATCTGTTCTTTAACACGCCGGCGGCATTCAATGGCATAGGTGACATATTCTTCAAATTCTTTATCTGAGACGTCTCCGGCCGGATGAAGGATCTTCAGGAAAGATGCCACCGTCTTTTTTATGCCTTTTTCATCCCGACCTTCAACGGATTTTCCAAGACGAATGCGTTTGCTGACCTCTTCATACCGGTTGGTGTGCTTGAGCTGATGGTGAAATGCTTCGGCAAGATAGTCAGTGATAAACCCATAGTTTTTGGTTAGAAACTCACTGCTGTTTTTAGGCATCTCCCAGCCGGGCAGATAAAGTGCAAATCGATCCATTACGGCTAAATCAAATTCTTTGGGAAGGGGCTGAAAAAGGTCATAAACCTCTGAATGTACAATTTGCTGGACGGACAGGTCCAGGTTGCCGACAAAGGCCATGGATGCGTCGGCAATTACCTCGACTCCCCGGGAGAACCGGCCGTTGGCCATAAAATCCTTCATGATCTGAATGGTATCCTGGTCTTTCACCTTGATACCCCCGACTTCGTCAAAGGCCACAGTATCCCAGAACCCGACCAGTCCGATCTTTTTTCGCTGGTTGTTATAAAACAAGGTTGCTTTGGTGGCCTGGCCACCGCTGATCAGTGTTGAGTAGGGAGAAAATTCACTGAAAAAGTATGACTTCCCAGTACCGCGCGGACCCAGCTCAATAAAATTAAAGTTGGGCTCCACCAGCGGAAACAGGCGGGCAATGAAGTGCAGTTTGAGCCGATGGGATAGAACCGTAGGTTCCAGTCCCACGGAACGTAAAATAATATCTATCCATTCATCCCGGCTGAACGCGTTTCTTCCTTCACAATACCGGTTAAAATCGAAACGGCTGAGCTGAATCGGACGCAGGTCTTCCACATAAAACGCATAGGCATCATTTTCAATCTCATTGTAGGCAATGGTGACTTCCGCCCACAAACCGCCCTGGAGCAACCGGTCATTCTCATCAAAATATTTATGGGCAATGGCAATCCGCCTGGAGTCGAAATTCTCAAGCGCAGCCCAATGCCGCCGGTCTTTTTCCACATAGTTGACATGGACTTTATCGATAAACCGGTATTTGCCTTTGGTAGCCACCTTGGATTGGGCTTTGTTGGCCTCGTTGGGACGCACATAATTGTCGTTGAGCGTTTCCAGAACAGCTTCAAGCCCGGCCTGGATTTCAGCGGGTTCATCACTGGCGCAATACCGAGCCAGCAAAAACTCCAGCACAAAGGTGGGCACATTGGTGCCTTTTTTGATGCGGTGGAGCAGGTCTTTGCGAACCACTTTCCCGCCAAACTCTGAAATCAGCTTTTTATCTAATGCGTCCATATTTTACACCGTATAATCTGTTTCCAAATCAAGTTGGTCATAGGCTGTCATTGTTGTGGGATTAAGCGCCTTGATTTTAAATCTGCCTTCAAATTCCATGCTCATTTTAATCGCCACCTTTTCTTTTCCGCCCGCTTGAAGCATAATGGAGCGTGTTGCCGGATTGACAGGCCCTCCGGGCTTTGCCTCCCCAACAACATTCCCCTTTTTGTCATGGGCCTCCAGCAAAATTTCAAATTCTTTATCCGGGGAGAAAAGGCTCTGGGAAATCGCCTGAACATCTATGACCGGCAGTCGCGTTGTAATCCGTTTTGCGCCGTTTTTATAATTCAGCTCAATGGAAACCTCTTTCTCTTCAAAGGAGGTGCTTTGTTTTAACTGCAACTGGATCACCGGCACCACACACTCCTGGAGCGAACACCCGCCATGATAATAAAGCAAACGATCTCTATAGGCTGCCATGCTCAAAGGACCGGCAAAACATTTGTAATCGCTCTGGATGCCGGCCTTTTCAGCCTCCACACAAAAGTGCATTGCATCGGCCTGACCGTCGCCCAACAAGGCGCGGTCATGGATGTTCACCCATTCACCGGGCAGTTTTTGACAGGTATCCCCCGGGCCTGCATGGGTGTTCATAAAAAAGCCATGGTCTGTGGCAATGACCACCTCTTCAAATCCCGCTTCCCGAAGCTTGTGAACCGCCACACGAATCCGCTTAAGCGCATTGGTTATTTCTGTGGGTGCCGTTTCCGGATTGTTTTCAAAATGCGCGTCAATTTCCACGGATCTCAATACCAGCAGATCTGTATCCGGGCTGATGTCAAACCGCTTGCGTACAAATTCCTCCAGCCGGGTTTCCTGGAAACGGCTCCCGTATTTCTTCTTGATAAAATCCATCCGCTGGGTGACATTGGCCACGACACTCCCAGTGACCTGGGGGGCAAATCCGGCATCGGTTTTGATCAATTTAAAATCAGCAGACGCCCCGGGCAAAAGACCTGCCATTCCCACGGGGGTAATGCTTGGCAGCTGCACCAGTGCCGGTGTAATACGGGCCTGGGTCTCTTCCGAGAGCTGTTTTTCCAATTCAACACCTAACTCATACCGCAAGGTATCCACCATGATAAACGCGATTTTGCGGCCGCTGATCTCAAGTTGCGGTGCCACCATCTTATCAAACACCTCAGTGTTTGACATTCTCCCGGTGACAGGCCAGCCCGTCTGCTGAAAGTGTTTGGTGAAAAGAGACTGAACTTTGCCAATAAGTATGCCGTATTGCTTTCGCACAAATGCCTGCACAGGCGTGAAAATCCCCTGGATATCTTGCCAGACATAGTCACTGACGGCCTGCTCAAACTCCCGATGCCGCTGATCCACCTCCCTGAACCGGCTGATATAAAAATCGATCAGCGCATCCATGGATTTCCCATGATCCTGCAATGCCCGGTCATTATCCCGGCAGCATTCAATGAGGGTCACAGCGGAACGTAAAAAATCCCACTGTGCCTGGCTTTCCCCTTTGCCGTTCCACACCGAGGCCGCATGATTTGAAATGATTTCGCGGGCCTGATCAATATTATCTTCCAGTAAGGATGAAATGGCATTTTTCAAAAAGGTCCGCTCTTCAAAGGGAAAGGTGTCTTTAACCCCCAGGTCCTTGATATGGCCGCATGCCTCAACCAGATTCAATCCTTCGGACTTGCTTTCTATGGATTCCGCCCGCTGGACGTAGACATTTTGGGTCCGCCGGTCATTGCGGAGGCGCTCGCACAGATCTTCTATCAACGGCCTGGCAGCTTCTGGTGCATGGGGAACATTGCTTAAACTCTCCGGCAGGGATTCGGGCAAATCAAATATAAATTCGCTGAACAGAAGATAACGCCACAGTTCGTCTGCAATGGAAGACCAGCTTTTCCCTTTTGTTTTCAGGTCCAGTCCCATACTGACTTTTAAAAGATCTTTTACCTCACCCACCCAGGCGTCATTGCCCTTAATCGCTTTTTGCTGCGCTTCACTGGGACTGAGCAGGGCAAACAGGATATCCCGGGTGGATTCCACGGACAACAGCGCCCTCAGGTTGGGCCAGCTGAACCCGCCGCCAATGGCGTCAATCACCGCAAAGCCCGGATTAGCATTTTCCGCAAACACGGCCCGCACCTGGGTGGCATGGTCAGGCTTGGCCTTCAGGCAGATGCTTAAATAGGTATCCCCGTCACCATCCGGGAAAACCGCTCCGCACGCCGGATAGAGCGCAAAAGGATCTTTTTGTTTTTCCTCGTCTTCAATGGGTTTTGTTGCCGGCACATAAATCAGCAGCTGCTCTATTTCGTTGCGGCCCAGGGCCGACAGCGCTTCAATGGCTTCGGCCCGGCTGGTGATGCTGGAAATGCCTGCATCCACTACCCAGCGGTTGTCATCGGCCATCCCAAGGCACAACTCTCCATAGCGGCCATCCGGGTCATACACGGCCAGCACCTGCGCTTTTTGCAGGCGGGGCATTAATATCTCTTCCTGAATAAAGGCTTTTATGCTCATGCAATAGCTCCTGCAACAATAGAGTGTACAGCCCCGCAGAACTTATTAAAACTTAAGGAGCGGTTTTGATGAATATCCATACACCGGGTAATCTGTCTGGCGCACTCTGCTTTGCGCAGACCCCCCGAAAAATAACCGGCCCGTTTTAAAATTCGTTCCAAGGCTTCCCAGGTCCCGCCCTGGATATTGTCGGGGTCTCGATAGGGCGCTTTTTCCGGAATGGTTCCGGGCACCTTGGGATAGGCAGTTTTAACTGCGGCCCAGTCCCCGAAGTACCAGGCTTCCAACTCTTCGATCACAATCCGGTTGGTCACCTTGAACTTTTCACCGGCCCGGGCGCGGGATCTGGTCAAAAGCCCTGCATCACGGGCAGAATTCTCCAGTTGCTGTTTCAAAATCATGCAATCATCATCGTCCCGGTCCACCAGCACCAGGATCGACCAGGTTTCGGGCATCCATGCGCTGTACCCTTTCAGCCGTGAAGGCAGCTGTTTTAGCAGATCATCCTTGCACTGGAATCGGATAATCTGATAGTCGATCCCGTCCAGCATGCCGGGCAGTAAGATGTCCAATGCCGCTTCCATGGAATACTCTTCCACAAAAACGATCAGCTTCTCCAGCATTATCTGCCTCCCTTTTTTCTGGACGTGGGCGCGCCAAAGTTGACCAGGGGATCACCAAAACCAAAGTGCCCTTCCATCCAGAGATGTCCGATGGAACCGCCGGCTTCTATCATTTCAGGCATGCCCGGGATATCAGACACCCTGACAGCCTGGGTAAAGCCGCTGTCATCCCGGTACAGAACACGGACCTCCTGTGCCCGCATGGCATTGAGCAGGAACGGAGAGTGGCTGGTAATCAACAGCTGTGCGTTTTCAGAAGCGGCCCGGCACTCCTCGGCCAGTTCCGGCAGCAAACGGGGGTGAAGAAAATTTTCCGGTTCTTCGATCCCCACAAAGCGCGGCGGTTCCGGATCATAAAGCACCGTCAAATACGCCAGCATTTTCATGGTCCCGTCCGAGGCAAACTTTGAGAGTACCGGTTTTTCAAAAGGCGCGTCCTTGATTTGCAGCAGCAGACGCCCGTCCGGCATGGGATCGGCATCAACGCGCTCCAGCCGGGGGATTCTTCTGCGAAGGATCTCAAATATCTTTTCCAGCCGGTCCGGATGCTGCTCCTTTAAATACTGGATCACATTGGGCAGATTGTCCCCGGTCTTGCTCAACCGCTCCTGGGGGCCTGCTTCGGGCTGATTCCGGGTTTGATCAATGGAAAGATAGGAGACATACCAGTCCGTGATGAATTCACGCAATGCCGCAATTCTGGGGTGATCCGACAATTGGCCCAGGGTGTTGACCGCGATGAGATCCGGGGATCGCAGGTTGGACTCGGTGCGGACATCATCCACATCCGGAACTTCTCCGCTGACGGCTTTGCCTATGCCCCGGTGGAACTCCAGAAACCGGAAGGGCTGACCCTTGCTGCCCCTGCGCCATTGCAGCCACTCATCCACCACCTCAGGGCCTTTTTGCCCTTCGTCAATGGCCAGGTGATAGGTGATAATCGGGGTTTTGATTGCTTCCCGGTACTTAAGCTCAAACACAACCGGACCATCCGCCCCCCGGGATTTAATCTCTTTTCCCCGGCCCCGGCGGTCCCAGGCATGGCGCAGGCCATATTGAAAGCATTCGGATAAGAAATTGAATAGATCAAAGATGGTGGATTTCCCGCTGCCGTTGGGGCCTAAAAGCACGGTCATGGGGGTGAGTTTATCCAGGGTGACATCTTTCAGTGCCCGATAGTTTTGCACCTTTACCGACTCAATCCTTGGAATGCCTTTTTTCTTTGAAGATATATTCTGCATGGGTTTTATCTCCTGTTTACCGGGATGATTGACCGGTTTCGATGATCTGCCGGATCAGGTCCCGCACTTGAGTTTCCGACAATTTTCTGGGCTGCCACTCCTGTTTTGTCTTTTCCGTATCTTTGCCCCGACGGATGACCGGCACCTCTATCTCTTCCCAGAAATCGTCTTCCACATCATGGGCAATGGCCAGGCTCCGGTCTGTATGGCATTTTTCCAGCACCCGTTCCGGCCAGATGCTGCATGCCAGATGCGCCCAGTCATACTCCCCTTTTTCCAGGTTTTCCCAGGTCTCTTTCAGTTTTTTCTGCCACTGCCTGCGCTGGAATAGTTTCCATAGGGGGGCTGCCGTAATCTGGACCCCGTCGTTTAGGTTGGGTTTCCAGAATTTGGCGATGCGCAATAGTTCATCCCGGAAATCTTTTAACTCGGCTTCCAGGTCGGTGAGTTTGGCCAGGTCCTTTTCTTCGGTGCTGCTGCGAGTTGATTTGTTGTGAAGATCAGTCAGATCCTCTGTAACGACTTTAAGCTTTGGGTCTACAAAATCATTCACGCAGGTGTATAGGGTTTGCGCTGTTAAGCGGTGGTAATAGACCCATATAGTATAAGAACGAGATGGGGTTTGGAGAGGCCAGTAGATGGGGGCATTTCGATTCGATGCGCTATATTCTCTATAATGGTATTCAAAGAATTTATTGTTAGTTAAATTCTTGGATATTGATTCTCGATCATCAATCTCCAATAATTTAAAATCTTTTAAACCTTTAAATTCCATATCAAGCAAATTGCTTAAGGTAATATCTAACGAATTTTCAGTATCATCCCCAAGAGAATAAATTCCTTTTGTTTCTCTATCAACCCAGACCCCTAAAGCAAGCGACAACAAGTATTGTTGAAGCCAGAATATTTTTTCTGCAGGAATACAATATTTAGACGTGAAGTTACTAAATTCAAATTTTTGTTCTGACTTCATATCAGCTAATAAGTCTGAAATCCCGAAGTTCTTCGGGGTGCCCAATGCCTGCCTNNCCTTTTAACGTCATTAGCGTTTTCAAAATATAAGCTTCCTTGATCTTCATAGATTTCATTTTTAATGTTTTCTGCTATTGGAATGTCGGCAATGGTTATATTTTCAATTTCCTCATTCAATGTTGCAATTTTAAGTTCTGTTTGAGAAATCCATAAAAGCAAGGACTTGAAACTATCAAAATTTTTAATTTGAGAAATGACGGCTTCTCGGTTATAAGAATTGTCAGTTTCAAATAACATATTAAACGTTTTTGTTAATTTAAATATTTCCCTCCCTCTATTAGCCAATTCATTTTTTTTTGAGTCGTTTAGATCTGGAAGTGGCAATCTATCCAAATAAATAGAATTTTTATGTAACCCACTAGTTAGATTGAGATAATATGCAACAAATCGAGTGTTTAAGTAGGCCAAAATCCACATAATGTCATTATTATCTTTTGGATAAATAGCAATTCCTTCAAAAGATGGAATGCAATTTCTCGGCATATATTGAGCATTATATCTGTCTGTTTTTTTGCCGTAAGTAATTCCTTCTCGGAAATACATGTCCTCTCGTTGGATTTTTATACCAACATTTCCTTTTAGATAAGGGTATTTCTTCCTCAAGTGTTCTTTGATAAATTCACCCTTTTGTCGCCAATCTATTACGAGATTGTTACTCCGATAGTATGGTGAAAATTGTCCACCATTGGGAAGCATAGGCCATCTACCATGCACTTTTAAATCTCGTTTATCTACTTCCCAGTGCAATCTAAAAAAGAAATTATGCGGCCCAGCCCCAATCCCATTATTTTCAGTTAAATCGATTAATTTTTTTGATGTTTCTACCCATTTAAAGAAATCAGCAGGAAAACTATAACAAAAAGGAGAACTATCTATTTTATTAAACAATTGGTGCTCAACAAAGTAGAGATATGGATTTTTGTTGCCTTTGTGAATCGCAAAAATATCCGAGAGCAGTTGCTCTTCTTTTTTTTCGATTCTCTTGTAGTCTGTAAAGACCCAATGGATAGTATCGGATTGAGAGAGAACATAGGCAGCCGCACTTACATACGCATCATCCAACACTCCCCAACCAAGATCAAGAAGTTCGTCAATAAGATTTTTATTAAGTAGACATTTTCTAAAAGATGAATAGTCATTGTATTTTAAAAAAGAGCTAGATGTTATTGCCCCAATATTAGAAGATAGTGACATTTTCATACCTCTTTCTATAAAGAGGCAGTACAAATCTTGAACATGATTTGCATATGTTTTTTTTAGATATCCCTTGGCAGAATCTGCCGGAGCCCCAAAAGGTGGATTCATCAACACCACGTCAAATCGCTTCCGGCAAAGATCAATAAAAGCAAATCCTTTGGCGGCATCTTGAGCAAAAAGCCGCTTTTGTCCGTCGTCAGACTCGGCCCGATCCGCATAATTTTTCAGCTCATTCAGAATTCGTTTCTCAGCCGTATCCCAAAAATTGGTGTCATCCGGCAGCTCCGCAAAATCAAATAGGGTGGGTTGGCGTTTAGGTGCCATCCCAGGAAGAAATCCTTCCTCTTCTTTACTCCGCAAAATTTCCTGATTGAATTCATCCTTCGCCATGCTGATGGTTGAGGCGATCTCCTCTTCAATTTTCAGAAGGGTCCCGGCTTCCCCGGCCAGTTCCATCTTGTCAAAAATGGTTTCAACCAGTTGCCCCAGCACCGGAGGATGGAGCGTTGACGTGAATTCTTTAAGCATTTCCTTTTCGCCGGGCATGGGTTCTGCGCAAACAATGTTGGACTTTTTAATCCCGGGCCGGTCACCGGGCTTCACCCCCATCTGATGCCAGGCCCGGTGCGCCCGCTGCCAGAGGGAAAGCCCGGCAATCTGCACGGCGCGGGGATCAATATCTACACCGTGAATATTATGTTCGATAATCAGTTTGGGAATGGCTTTTTGGAATTCTGCAAAATCTGCAAAGGAATCCTGCAACGGCTTGAATTTTTTTGGCCGTTCCAATTTATTCGGCCCCAACTCCGTTTCCAGCTGCCACGCCTCTTCATAAATTTTTTCAAACAGGTCAAAGGCATAAAGTCCAAAATGCATGGAGCCACATGCCGGATCAAGCATGCGTATGTTCCGGGGATCTTTCAACGCCCGAAACGGAATGTAAACCGGCTGCTTGAGCAGCTCTTCCTGGGATAAACTTTCATGCGCTTCTGCGTCCGTATCCGGTGCTTCCTCACCCTTTGCCAAAAAAATTTCATTGGGCCTGCGGACTAGGTATCGGCAACTGCCCACAAGAGACGTTTTCCCCTGGGTCATCTCATACCAGATCCGGCCCAGGGTGTTGTCCGTGAGAAACTCCACGACATAGCGGGGGGTGAAAAACTGGTTGCGCACCGCCAGTTCCCGGCTGTTCCGGGGGGCCTGGGACTCGGCCCGCATTTTTTTGCGTTCTTCCTGGGAGTTGAAATACTGGTAAATCCAGCCAATGGTCTCATCTTCGGCCCAGAGATGCTCAATCTCAAAATGGTTGATCTGCTCCAGCAGGGCCAGCAGGGCTGACTCCCGGGGAAATAACCGCCCCTGGATGCTGTATCGGTCGAACAACACAGGCAACTCCCCACTGAATTCATCAAACAGGCTGAACAGATACTGGCGATAGGTATCCCCGGTTACGGTTTGCTCGGTTTTGCCCAGGGCTGTGCCTGCCAGATTTTTATACAGCTGAAATCCTTTGGAACTGTAGCCGTTGGCAATGGATTCAATCAAAAAGCCCCGGGCTCCGGCCATGCGAAGCGCACTCAAACGGTTCAGGACCGTAAATGCCTGCTCCCGGATGATGCGGTCCAGTGTCTGAGAGGTTCTTGTATTTTGGGATTTGCCCGGAATGGTTGTAAGATAATGGGTCAGGGTTTCCCGCAGTATCAAGGCGGTTTGCTCTCCCTGGTTGTCCAGAAAGGTCAGGGTTTCAGGATCGGCAATGGTCCCGGTTTTGGGGTCCATTCCATAGGTGGACTGCAGTTGACGGGTAAACTCCTCGGTTAAAATGGCCCGGGATTGCGCGACAAATTTCTGCAGGCGGATGCGGGTGCTTTGATCAAAGGCCATATCAGGCCTCCTTGTTCTCTTCAACATTAAAGGTCAGTTCAAATTCATGAGCGTATTTCAGCTCTGCGCGAATCTGCTGCAAAAGGCGTATCAACTCATCCAGGTCGTCCATGGCCGTAATCCGTCGTTTAGGCTGAAGGCAACGGGTGATTTTCTTTTGGCCCTGTTTTTGGGCCTTTTCCTGCTCGGCTTTAAGCTTTTCCTGCAGACGTTCCCGGCCGGTTTTTTCCACCTTTTTTTTATAATCCTGCAACCGGCTTTGAATGGTATACTCCTGGCTGACCAGATTTCTAAGCCCCACAACGTCCTCACAGACTTCGGTACTCAGGGATTCAAGATCGGCCAGCATATAATCCTGTTCCTGCCCGGTCAGCTCTTTCCACTCCGGGATACGGTTCAGATCCTTTTCAGCCTCTTTGATGCGGTTTTTCTGTTCATCCCCCATGGCGAGTACCGCATCCCGGACCCGGGCCTTAAGATGGGTCAGGGCTGTGGCGTACTGGGTGCTGTGTTTAAAAAAATCAGGGCTGGCCAGGCGTTCCTCAAGTTGCCCCAGCTCATCGGCCAGCTCGGTTTTCAAATTACCCGGCGTGCCGCTGTCCGGCAGGGCATTGATTTCATGTCGGTGCTGCTGCAATGCTTTAAGGGTATCTTCCAGGCCGTGATCCAGGGCCTGCTTTAATTCAGAAGCCCACTTGAGGTTGGCATAAAGTTGCGACGCCTCCCCGCCCAGGCGCTGGGGCGCGTCCGAGGCGTCGGTGAACAGCACATCCTTGATGTCCTGACTTAAACTCAAAAGCCGGTCAGAGCCTGGAAGATCCAGGGATTTTAATTTTTCAGCCAGGGGACCGTAGGCATGCTGCAGCTGAGGAAACAGTTTTATGGCAGCCTTGCTGATATCATCTTCCAGGGGGACGACAATGTCCCCGCTCAGCTCTGTCAGACGTTCTGCGGCCTTTGCCAGGATTTCCATGCTCGGACGTTCATCCCGCAGGGAGATGCCCACGGATTTAAACGTGTTATTGGTTTTCAAGGCGTCAATGGCATGCTGCCCCTTTACCGTTACTTCTCGGCCTGCCACTTTAAGTTTGATCTCTCCTGCCACCAGCATGGCAGCCACCAGGTACCGCAGGGTATCCTGGGACCAGCCAAAAGGCGCGCCGGTGAAAATTTCTATGAGCCGTTTGCCTTCAATGGCACCCTGGCGTTCAATCATGTCCCGGATGCTTGTAACGGCCTTATGGTCGCTATTGATGGACGGTCGTCCGCCCTGGGTCTGCACCAGCCCCAACGGATCGGTCTGGGAGGTGACACCGGTGAGATTGCCCAGGCGCAGGAATTTTTCGGCCAGATCGGTTCCGCCCCTGTAAGGGGCTTCGGCATACCGGTCAAACACCTGTTCTGCCACCCCGGACAGATGTCTACGGCAGGCTTCGATCAGCTCTGGATGAATACTTTCCACCGCAGAGACCTCCCCTTTAAAGATAAAAGAGCCCTGGAGCAGGTTGCGTTTAATCAGTCGCTCCAGATCCATCATCAGGCGGTTGGCCCGGTCTGCCTGGCCGTTGCAGTACTCTTTTACCTCCTGATCCGGTTCGCTGCGGTACTTGCTGACAATTTCCCGGCTGCGGTAAATCTGATTGATTTGTTCTTCCATTTCAGGTGTTGATTGGCCAACAAGAAAGATATGGTGTTTCGCTGAATTATGACGGCTTTCATCAGTCAGGCGTATTTTGGTGGGTTCATACGCTTTGGGGTCCACAATCTCGATAAAGGTCTGGATGGTATTCCTGTCTCCTGCAATGGACACGGGCAGGCCGCTGGATGCAAGGGCTTTAAGACCGGTTTGCACAGACAGGCTTCCGGCAAGCTGTGTGCTGGGAAGCGGAGAAAAGATCTCTTTTAATGCCTCGTTTTGAATCCGTCGAAGCTCAACCGGCCGTAAGGGGACGGTGGCGCGTTCCTGTTCAATATCATTGAGTTTTTCACTGAAAAAGCAAAGCTGCCCGTCCTGTTCTCCAAACGGAACAATGGGATCGTTGATGAGATCTTCCACGGCGACCTTTACCTGATCCAGGCAGGAAACATCACTGATTCCCGAATGCATCAGGCCTGCAACGTTCTCAGCGGAAACAGGCAGATTGCCCAGGATCTGAAGGACACAGACAGTCTTGGCAATATCCTGGTGTATTATGGAGTCGTGGAAGCGATTGTTGAGCACTTTGCCCACAGATTGATGGTATGAGGGGAACGCCCTGCGGATATCCTTTTCAAGGGTGTCATAAATGGTCACGGTTGTGGCAAGCCAGCCCACCGGTTGATCGGCAACGGGTGTCCGGCTGTCAGCCCCCTCCACAAGTATATCCTGAATCACCTTAATGGCTGACCTGAGCCCGATACCTCCGGTACTTTTTGCCAGTGCCCCTAGAAGGTGCAGGAGAATGTCAAAGTGAGCCGGTAAAAAAGGATATAGATCAATAAATGTTTTTCGGTCGAAGTCCGCGCCATATACCCGGGCGTCCACCAGCTTTGTGTTATGGCGCAGCATCTGCCCGTGTTTATCAAACAGCTCTCCCAGCTCATTTTCACCGGCCGGAGATTTCCCTAAAAGGCGGCTGTAGCAGATCTCTTTGATATCATTGGCCTCCAGATCAATCTGAATGGGAAACCGGTCCTTTAACTTGTAAAGCTCAGGTGAATTCAAAGAGGCATTGGGATCATCCTCGGTTAATGTCTGCTGGGCGGTTCCGATAATCCATACCTTGCCGTTACCGATATTTTTCAAATTTTTAGCCAGCCCGTCGAGATTGAGAATAAGGTTCTTCCTGGATCCGACATACTGGCCGACTTCATCAATGATAAAAATGATGTGTTCTTTGCCGGTGGCTTCCCTGGCAATTTCAAGCATCTCTTCGACACGGTCATTTTCAAAGCGAATCACTTCGCTTGTTTCTGTTGAAAATGAAGCCGGTGTTTTAAAAAGAGATGGGTAAATCTGGTGGGCAATTTCCGGGATCAGGCTGTCCACTACCAGGTCGTCGTTGCGGTAATTTACCCAGGCCTGGCCATCGGTGTACGTTTTGAACAGGTCTAAAAATTCATTGTAGCGATCTTCTTTTTTAAGTTTTCGTTCAAATGCCGCGACCTTTAAATTGCGCGAATATCCTGCCCACTGGAGTACTTTATAATAAAGAACCGTGGAAACCTCTTCCATGGTGGAACCGGCCACCTGTTCGCTGGCAAGATCAAGCATCAGGACTGCAGCGGGAAACCGCCTGGCAATCGTATTGAGTAATGCCCGGGTGGTTGATTTTTTCAGGCGGTCCTGCAGGTGCTGGATGAAGGGGACGCCATCGATCTTGATGCTGTCATCGAAGGCCAGGCCGAGGTATTTGGTGAACGAGCTC
>NZ_DDYV01000200.1:0-4160 GCF_002348205.1 Desulfobacter sp. UBA2225
AAAATGAGCGAATGGGGAGATATTTACCTGCATGATCTGGATCAATTCATTGTGGAACAAGGGGGAGACTACGTTCGCTATGCCGATAACATCATTTTCTTTTCAAAGGAAAAAAACCAGATTGAAAATGAATTTGAAACCGTCAAACATTTTTTGAAAAATAGACTGAATCTCACCTTTAACATTGAAAATCGATATATTTTCAAAATTGAGAACCGTGTCACGTTCATGGGGATCTTTTTCAAACACGGCAAATTTATAGGGTACTACTGACCATCACCAAAGAGACGTACATGAAAAAAATATTTTATGTTGTTGCCTATGATGTGAAAAGTGATAAAAAAAGGAAGAAAATCTCTGAATTGCTGGAAGAGTGGGGTGTCCGTGTCAATTTTTCCGTATTTGAATGTGAAATCCCGCGTAAGGCGTTGTCTCCTTTGAAGAAAAAAATTGAAGCGCTGATCAATCCGAAGTCGGACAGTGTCCTTTACTATCCCCTTTGTCTCAACTGCCGAAGCCAAAGTGAACGGTGCGGCATGACCGCTTTTCGAAGCTTTGAACAAAAACTGATCGTGGTGTGACCAATATGTTACCGCATACTAAAATTCGATGCTACTTCAGGGTGTTAACCGACACCACATTGACGGAATTTCCCGGATCCACGCTTCGGAGCCTATTGATTACCGGACTTCGCAATGTTTGCTGTCATGATAGATGTCTGACATGTGAGCATTGTCTGTTAAACCATCACTGCATTTTCCCTTATTTGACCAGACATCAGACATCGACAGGCGAGGATACGGTTCAACCCTATCTCATCTCATGTCCGGAGGTCGCATCGTTCTACAAAAAAGGAGATACCCTTTTCTTCGATATGGTGTTGGTGGGAGAAAAGGCCAACACCTTTTTTCCCTATATTGCGTACAGCCTCTCCGAATGGGATAAAATGAGACTCGATAATTTTCAGTATCTACTGCAAAATCGCATCAATCACACTTATGGAAAGATTGATGTCCGACAGATCAATGCTCCCCACGGTCGATTGAACTTGATTAAAATAGAACAGATCAATTCCGGGGGGCAACCTCTTTCCCTCTTCTCTTCCCACACGAATAAAATAACGCCTCCCCGGCTGACACATTTTGTATTTAATTCATTGCAAACGGTTGCGTCGCCCAATGCCACCATTCGATTTATCTCTCCCTGCCGGATGGAGCGAAAAATTTCAGATCCCAGAACCGGTATCAAAGGGAAAAAAAAATTGATACTGCCGGAACTGTTTTCACTGGAGATTTTTGTCCAGTCGTTGAAAACACGCTACATGGCTTTGATGGCGCAGTTTGCTGCGGACGCTTCGGATTCTTCCGTTGGCCATCCTCTTGAAACCATCAAACTATATGTCGATGATACTACCCGCTTGGTGACAAATAATCTGAAGTCGATCAACGTGTTACGAGTTCATCCCAAAAGTGGAAAATGGAAACATTGTGACGGCTTCACCGGAACGATCTGCCTTACCAATCTTCACCCATACACGATGCAACTCATGGAGTTTGCCGCCATCATGCATCTGGGAAAATTTGCCACCTACGGATATGGAGAAATTGAGATCACTCAATAGGATTCAATCGTCATCCAATCCCGGAAATGTTCTTCACTTTAATGATGTCAGGAATGGCATAATGTCCGTTCAATCCCTCTCTCAGAACTGACTGATAGCTGTACGATTATTTCATGATGTTTTTGAAAAATGAAAAAGAGTGTGTCTTTATCTCTTCAAACCGGCGCCCTACGAGGTTAAACCCAAGAATCGAAGCCATAATGCAAAGTCCCGGGAAAATGGAGAGATGGGGGGCGGTGAACAGATAATCTTTTCCTTGCTTCTGGAGAGACGTGCATCTCTTGTTCAGGAGATGCAGCTGATGACAAAGATCAGTTTCAGGTTCCCCGGCCCCATGATGCCGGCCAGGGAAATGGCTGCCATCATTTCAGGAAAGGCCAGAAACATGTCGGTAATGGGCATGAACAGTTCATCCTCTTGTCTCTTGTTTGCGGTTTCATGTTTCCAGGTCGATACCCCGGGCTGCCAGGGGTTCTTCAATGGACTGGCCCAGGGTCCTGAACGGGCTCAACGTTTGGACAGGATCCTGAAACACGATCTGGGTATGTTTTATCAGGGCCTTATGTACGGTGTCCCTGGTTTTCGCGAATAGATCCAAAGGTGTCTACATCCTGCCGAACGTAGTCAGTTAAGACTTAGGCTAGACAACTTGGGCTTTTACAAGCCCCTTCTGAATCTGTGATTCAGGAGGGGTAGTTGACTCACCTGAACAGGCGTTTGAAAAATCCGGCTTTTTGGATCGTAACCGGAGAGATCAGGTTTACCTTGCCAATGGACTGGTTATCCAGGAAAAATTCCACTTCACCCAGTGTCTGGCCCTGTTCTATGCCGCCGCTGATCTCCTTGGGCAGGCGGATTTCATTTTTCACTGCCGTTTTTTTCTCTCTGGGTAACGGATAGGAAAAATCAGCTGCTGCCACGGCCTGGACTGTCGTGACCATGCCGTCAGGGACCTGAAGCGCCTCCCCGAAAGCCTCATCCTTCTTGGATAGGACTGCCATCTGGTATTGGGCCATATATTTCTTAAACCGCTCAATGGCCACGGCATCCCTGATTTTGGCCAGGGGGCTTCCGAGAACTGCTACAATAAGCCTGAGACCGTCTTTTTTTGCGGTTGCAACAATGTTGAACCCGGCCTTGGCATAATACCCGGTTTTGAATCCGTCCGTACCCGGAAGCTTGCCGATGATCTTGTTGTGGTTGCGCATGATGAATGCGCCGCCCCGGAAAGGCTCGGTCTGGAGGGCTGTCCATTCCAGCAGCTTTGGATATTTGAGCAGATCACGGGCCAGAATCATCAGGTCATGGCAGGAGCTGACATCTGCCTGATCCTCCGAAGACGGGGGCAGGCCGTGTACGGTGTGGAATTCGGAATCGTTCATGCCCAGGCGTTTCGCCTTCTTGTTCATTTCTTCCACAAAGGCGTCCGTTGTTCCCGCAAGATGTTCCGCCACTGCATAGGCGGCATCATTTCCCGAGGCCACCATGATGGCCTTCATCAACTCTTCCAGGGTAAAGACTTCGCCCTCTTTGAGATAGACCTGGCTGCCGCCCATTTTTGAGGCCGCACCGGATACCGTGATTGTCTCATTCAACTGGGCGGCCCCGGATTCAAGCTTTTCCATGACGATGGCGGCGGTCATGAGTTTGGTCACGCTGGCCAGGGGGTGTTTCAGATGAGGGTTCACCTCTTCGAGCACCTGTCCGGTGCCGGCTTCCATAACAATCAACGCCTGGAAAGGAGTTTCTTTTTCCTGGGCTGCAGAGGCGTTTTCAGCTTTTTTCTGCACAGCTTTGGATGTGTTTTTTGATTTTTTGGTATCTTTGCCCTGAACCGCAGGTGCCATCATCAGGAGGATCAATACGCACAGCAACCATTTTTTCACGATTTAATGTCCTTTATATTCAATTGAATTGAAAAACCGTCTCAGAAAATTTGATGTCCCTGAAGATTTTCTTATAGAAGAGCTGAACCGCAGTGTCAAATAAAATTTCCGTCAGGCTCAACCCACAATAAAACATCAAAGTAATTTAATAACTTACTGGAACTCTCATATAAATTCTGCTTTACTTCGCTTTTCTATTTTCTTATACATTAATTTTATTGTTATAAATTTAAACATAGGAGGAAACATTGAAAAAAATTACTTGTTGTCTGGCGGCTGTCATTGCAATGACCATGGTTTTTTCTTCATCTGCGTTCTGCAAAAGAGAGACCGTTATTAAAATCGGCATCAATGCGCCCCTGACCGGCGATATTCCAAAGGTTGGTGAAGGCACAAAATATGCTGCTGAAATGTGGCTGTCAGACATTGAAAAGGCCGGCGGACTCGAAGTCGGCGGGCAGAAGTACAAGGTTGAACTGGTTGTTGAAGACAATGAATCCAAAGCCGAGTCCGCAGTAAAAGCCAACACCAAAATGATCAGCCAGGATGACGTTTTGGCCATTGTCGGCCCCCAGGCTTCCAAACAGGCTGTGCCGGCCGGTGAAGTGGCAAACAAATACAAAACCGTCATGATCAGCCCCTGGTCCACCAAC
>NZ_DDYV01000120.1:0-4829 GCF_002348205.1 Desulfobacter sp. UBA2225
CCGCGGAATACAAAGGGGCGGTTCATCGTGGTGTCCGGGTTGAACCGCCCCTTTGTATTCCGCGGCTGCTTCCTTGATCCCTTCCAGGGTCCTGTCGTGGCAAACTTTATCACCGATGAGTTCGGGTTCACCAAGGCTGCTGTTCTTTATGATGTGGCCTCTGATTATCCTAAAGGTCTTGCCGAGGTATTCAAGGAAGCGTGGGAGAAAAAACATGGTAAAGGATCCATAGTTGCGTTTGAAAGTTTCACCACTAAAGACACGGATTTTTCTTCCCAGCTGACCAAAATCATCCAATCCGGTGCCCAGGTGCTTTTTACCCCGCAGTACTACAATGAAGTTCCCCTGATCGTTAAACAAGCCAAAGAGCTTGGATGGGAAGGACCCGTTGTGGGTTCCGACTCCTGGGGGTCTGCCGAGACCATTGAACTGTGCGGCGAAGCCTGTTACGGTCAGTTTTTCTCTTCCCATTATGCGGCTGCCGGTGCCCAGGGCGCAACCAAGGAATTCATTGACCGCTACAATGAAACATACGGTTACATTCCCGATGATGTGGCAGCGCTTACCTGGGATGCCCTCCGCTTGGCCCAACAGGCCATTCAGGACACCGGAAAGCTGACCGGCAGAATCGAAACAGACCGCCTGGCTGTCCGGGACGCCCTGGCAAAAATCAAAAATTTTGCAGGCATCACCGGTAACATGACCTTCACCGAAGAGGGCGATCCGGTCAAATGTGCGGTTATCGTAAAAATCAACGATAAGGGTGAATACGAGTTCTATAAATCCGTATGCCCCTGATGGGCGGATGGATCTCGTTAATATGTTTTTAAGTTAGAAAAAGTAACTGCCGCAACATGAAATGCGGCAGTTACTTTTTCAAATGATCTTATTGTTTTAACAGGAATTTCTGCATGGAATCCTTTACTGATCTGATACAGTTTTTTATTCAGAACTTTATCAATGCACTCCAGCGAGGAAGTTTTTACGCCGTAATCTCTATCGGGTACTCCATGGTATACGGTGTTTTGATGCTTTTTAACTTTGCCCATGGTGATATTTTTATGCTGGGCACTTATATTGGTTTTGGTATTGCAACCCTTTTTCTGGCGTTGTTTGCAGGTGTTTTACCGGGGCCTATCATCTTTGTGGCCACCGTTGTGGTGACCATGTTTTTAGCCTCCTGGATCGGGGTGTTTGTGGAAGTGGCAGGCTACCGGCCTTTGCGCCAGGCGCCCAGGGCCTCTGCCGCCATTACGGGTCTTATGATCGGCATTATTTTTGAAACCGGCATCTTGATTCTTCTGGGCGCCAAACGCTTAAGCTTTCCACCGCTCATTGAATCGGTCTCCTACAATGTGGGCGGGGTTTATTTTACCAATGTCAAACTGATGATCATCATCATCAGCTTGTTGCTTATGCTGGGGTTGCACACCTTTATCCAGAAAACAAAATGGGGAATGGCCATGCGCGCCATGTCCTATGATTTTCTTGCCGTACCCCTCATGGGGGTCTCCATCAACATCATGGCGCCTTTAACCTTTGCCATTGGTGCGGGGTTGGCGGCGGTAGCCGGCATCCTTTATGGCCAGGCATATCCCATCCTGGACCCTTACATGGGAGTGATGATTGGGTGGAAAGCCTTTGTTGCGGCAATTCTCGGCGGACGCGGCTCCATCAAGGGGGCGGCTTTGGCCGGTTATCTTTTAGGCTTTATTGAGATATTTGTCGCCACCATATTTCCGTCCACCCTCAGGGATCTTATTGCCTATTCCATTATCCTTTTGATACTGACCTTCAGGCCAAGGGGATTTTTCGGCATGGAGTACAGCACCAAGCTTCGGCTGTAATTTTTTTACCCGTTTTGAGAAAGAAACCTTGTCATGAAGATTGTACAATCAATAAAAAAATTCCTATCGAACATACCCGTGGCAGGCTGGCTTTTAGGAATACTGGCTGCTGTGTTGATTGAGTATTTCTGGGGATATGACTATATTTCCGACTACCTGGGCCTGCCCAAGATCCCGGTGCTGTTCGGTGCTATCTTGATGCTCAAAGATCCGGTCATGATTCCCGGGGTCCTGGCCTATGACCTGGTTGTTTATGTCCTGCCCGTCTGCATTGTGGGAAAGGCCTCCGCTTTTTTTACAAATCCGCTGGCAGGTGCCATGGAGAAGCTGCCTTTATGGATCTCCGTGTTGATCCATTTGTGCTGTTTCTACGGCATTTTGTCCCTTTGGGCCGGGATCAATGATTATCGCGTGCTTGTGGTGAAACTGACGCTGATATCCATTATTCTGACCATCAGCATCAATGTCATTAACGGCTACCAGGGTGAGTTCTCCTGTTCCCATCCAGGATTCATGGCGGTGGGCGCCTATGTCTCGTCCGTGATTACCCTGTTTTTGTTTACAAATGACAAGATTTTCGGGGCTGCCCTGCTGCCGCCTGCCCTGGGGCCGTGGCTTTTCCCTTTTGCTTTGGTCATCGGCGGAATCGCCGCTGCCGTTGCCTCTCTTTTGGTGGCAATCCCCTCATTCAGGACCCGGGGGGACTACCTGGCGATTATTTCACTGGCTTTTATGTTCATCGTAAAAAGTGCCGTGGAAAATATTAATGTCATCGGCGGTGCCCGGGGCATGGGCGGACAGCCCGATCTGGCCCCGCTTCATGTGATTTTTATCTGGACCATGCTATGCATCTGGGTGGTCCATAATTTTGTCACCTCCATCATGGGCAAGGCCCTTAATGCCGTGCGCGATGATGAGGCCGCTTCAGAATCCATGACCGTAAAAACCCGGAAAACCAAGATGACAGCCTTCATGTTCGGCGCTTTCTGGGCAGGCATCGCAGGCGGCCTTTTTGCCCATGTGCTGACCTATATAAACCCGGGGATGTTCAGCATCAACCGGCTGGCCGAAATCCTTGCCATGGTTTATTTCGGCGGCCTGAATTCCATTGTAGGCTCCATTGTGGGGGCTGTTTCCATCAATATTCTCGGTGAGGCGTTGCGCCCCCTGGAACTGTTCAAGTGGATCATTATTCCGCTGATACTTATTTTTGTCATGATCTTCAGGCCCTATGGACTGATCTCTTTTAAGGAGATCAACGCTGGAAAACTTCTTGCGGCCAAAAAGAACAAATAAGGAGTATACCATGACGCCTTTGCTTCATGTAGATAAAATGACCCACTATTTCGGGGGATTACGGGCGGTTCACAACTATAATCTTTCGGTCGGGCCAAATCAGATTGTAGGGCTGATCGGCCCCAACGGAGCAGGGAAAACAACCGTTTTCAACCTGATCACCGGGGTGTACACCCCCACCGAAGGGCGTATTACCCTTGAAAATGAAAATATCCTAGGACTTGAGACTAACGAGATTGCGGCCAAGGGCCTTGGCAGAACCTTTCAAAACCTGGCGCTTTGGCGACATATGAATGTGCTTGATCATATTAAAATGGCCCACTATTCCCAGCTCTCCTACGGCCTGTTCGATGCATTCTTCAATACCGGCAAATGCCGCAAGCAGGAAGCCAAAGCCGAAGAAAACGCCTACCGGCTTCTGGAACTGTTTGATATTAAGCGGCACGCGGACCAGCTGGTGACAAGCCTTTCCTACGGTGCCCAGCGGCGGGTGGAGATGGCCCGGGCCATGGCCACGAACCCCAAGGTGCTTTTCCTGGATGAACCCACCGCAGGCATGACCCCTGATGAGCTGATCCAGATGATAAAGATTATCCGGCAGGTGCACCAGGATTTCGGTGTGGCTATTTTTTTGATTGAACACCGCATGAAATTTGTAATGGAACTTTGCCAGCATATCCAGACCCTGGTGTTTGGCGAAGTGATCGCCGAAGGCCCTCCCGAAGAGATCCAGAACAACCCCCAAGTGATTGAAGCCTATCTGGGCAAGGAGGACTTGACCTGATGCAGTTGAATGTTAAAAATCTTAAGGTATCCTACGGCAATATCAAGGCGCTTCACGGGTTGAATTTCAGCATTGATACCGGTGAAATCGTCACCATTATCGGGGCCAATGGTGCGGGCAAAAGCACCACCCTGCGTGCCATCTCACGGATGGTGCCCATTGAGCCGGGCTCTTTCATCGAATTTGAAGGAGAAGATGTACTCTCCTACAATACCGACAAGGTGGTCAGCCGGCTCGGCATATCCCATGTGCCCGAAGGCAGGAGGATATTCGGAAACCTCACGGTAACGGAAAACTTGACCCTGGCCTGTTTTGCCAGAAAAGATACCGAGCAGATTGCAAAGGATAAAAAGTGGGTATTTGACCTTTTTCCCCGTCTTGAGGAGAGAAAGAATCAGGTTGCCGGCACCCTGTCCGGCGGGGAGCAGCAAATGCTTGCCGTGGGCAGGGGATACATGAGCGGCAGAAAACTCATGATCCTGGATGAGCCATCCATGGGGCTTGCGCCGTTGCTCATGCTTGAAATGTTTGATGCCCTGAAAGAGATCAATAAATACGGCACCACCATCCTGCTGGTGGAGCAGAATGCCCGGTTGGCCCTGAAGTTTGCCCAGAGAGGGTATGTAATTGAACATGGCAAACTTGTGCTTGAAGGCCGGGCTGACAAACTGCTCGACGATCCGGAGGTGAAAAAAGCCTACTTGGGCGCGTAACTTTCATCGGGTAATTCCCTGCTGTTTAACGGTTGCTGTGAAAAATCGAATGGCGGGCTGTATCAGTGATAGCCACAACCGCCGGATGCTTGAGTATCCGTTCCACGCAGATTGCGTAAAATTTTTTTTTGATATGATTCAGCCGTAATCTTTGGATCCGACCATGTCCCACGGTCAGTGGCTGCTGGT
>NZ_DDYV01000131.1:0-23422 GCF_002348205.1 Desulfobacter sp. UBA2225
CCACCCGGCATGCTGTTTTGTCAAGCTTCCCTTTGCCAGCCGCCACTGCCAGTTGTTCTTTGCGCCGGTCGGCTGGTTCAGGCGGGCATCCGCCCCCAGACCGAGAATGTCCTGGAGCGGTATGATCACTGTATAAGCCACAGACATCATTGCCAGGCGGATCATGTGCTGGTGAATATTTTCTGCGGACAGATGCGTTCCCAGATAACGCTGCAAATTCACCCTGGTCTGATTGTCGATTTCCTGTTCAAACCAGCCGCGAATCGTATTGTTGTCATGGGTGCCGGTATAAACGATACAGTCTGGGACATGGTGATGGGGCAGAAAGGAACTGTCTGGAAAATCGTCGCCAAAGGCGAATTGCAGTACCCGCATGCCGGGTAATTGAAATTTGCGCATGCATTCCCGAACATCAGGTGTGATCGTGCCCAGGTCTTCGGCGATGACCGGCAGCTGTCCAAATCGCATGGTCAACCTGGTGAAAAAATCATGCCCTGGCGCCTGTACCCACTCCCCGTCAACAGCGGTCTGCGCCGAAGCCGCAACCGCCCAGTATGCAACCAGGCCCCTGAAATGATCGATGCGCACCACATCAAACATCTCAAAATTGTGTGCAAACCGCCTCAGCCACCACTTGTAGCCATTTTGCTGCAGAAATTGCCAATCATACACCGGGTGGCCCCACAGCTGTCCTGTGGCGCTGAAGTAATCCGGGGGCACACCTGACACCATTGTCGGTGATCTGTTTTCATCCAGTTTATACTGTTCTGGACAACTCCAGACATCTGCGCTGTCAAAGGACAGATAGATGGGAAGATCTCCGTAAAGGCGAATGCTGAGGGCATTGCAGTAGTCTTTGAGTGCCTGCCACTGAAGGAAAAACACAAACTGCACAAATTTATGCTGCCTGATCTGTTTTGCCAGTTTGACTTGCATCTTGGCCAGGGCATCCGGGTGCCGGTCCCGTAAAGGCTGGGGCCATTGATCCCAGCTCTGCATGTGAAAATGCTCTTTGATGGCCATATAGGCTGCAAAATCATCCAGCCAGGCCTTTTGCCGGGTACAGAAATGCGCAAAACCGCCAAGGGATTTTCCCTGCTGTTCCAGGCGGTCAAAAGCCAGCGAAAGAAGGGTGCGCTTATGTTCGGCAACTGCCGGATAATCAACACGGTCATCTGAAAATGACTGCTGGAAAATGGTTTCATCTTTGGACAGCAGACCGGTTCGGATGAGAAAATAGGGGCTTATCAGCAAAGGGTTGCCGGCAAAGGCTGACGGGGAACTGTAGGGAGAGCCGCTTTGTATGTCAACCGGATTCAGCGGCAGCATTTGCCAAATATGCTGGCCGGTGGCAGATAAAAAATTGGCAAACCCATAGGCAGAGGGTCCCAGATCGCCGATGCCATACCCGCCGGGAAGACAGCTTATGTGCATCAGAATGCCGCTTGTGCGGATGGTCATGGCAGCACCGTCATGGATTCAGGTGTATTCTCCTGCATTTGCGCACGTATTTTTGGTAAACTTTGGGGATATTTCCGTTGCACAAAGGCAATCATCTTTTCCCGGACTTCACAGCGCAGATCCCAACCTTTGGATGCGTCATCGGTGCTGAGGAGCAGACGCAATTCCATGGACTGGGCCGAGGTGTTGGTTACCTGCACTTGCCCCACCTTGCCATTCCATAAGGATGAGGCCTGCAGCACGCGCTGCAGTTCCTCGCGTATGGCATCCACCGGAACGGTATAGTCCAGATACAAAAAAACCGTGCCCAGCAGTTCCGATGAAACCCGAGTCCAGTTTTGAAAAGGCTTTTCTGTGAAATAGGCCGTGGGTACGATCAACCGCCGGAGATCCCAGATCCGGACGACCACAAAGGTCATGGTGATTTCTTCGATACGACCCCATTCATTTTCAATAATGACCACGTCATCGAGACGAATGGGTTGGTAAAGGGCGATCTGCAACCCGACGAGGATGTTGGAAATGGAACGTTGAGCAGCAAGGCCGACCACGATACCGATAATACCGGCGGAGGCCAGAATACTGGTACCGAGTTGACGAACCTTATCAAACACCATGAGCATGGAACCTGCGGCGAGGATCGCGACCAAGGTGATGGCGAATCGTTTTAGAAAGCGCACCTGAGTATGCATTTTCCGTGCTTGCAGGTTATCGGCAACATCGAGATTATAATAGCTGAGTACAATTTCTTCGAGCGCATTCAACCCCTGCACCATCAGCCAGGTCAAACCCGCTATAAACAGCAGACCAAAGGCCTGGCCGGTGAGGAATTCCAGTTTTTCCCCCGGGTCGAACAGGGGTACGGCCAAACGAAAAAACACAAGCAGGATGAGCATGTTCGCAGGCCTGCGAAGGTGTTTTGACAGAGAGAAAACGATTGTATTCACGGAAGCCTGCCTCGAAGCAGCCCAGTGTTTGATTTGAAAATCAAACAGATGGAACAAACGATACAGGAACCATAGCGCAACAACGGTACCACCGACATCCGTACACCATTTGATAATGCGGTGGAGCAATTGCGGCAATCCCGGTTGTTCGAAATGAGAAAATAACGGAGACAGGGCACCATAGGTCCCATACACCCAGAGAAAAAGAGAAAAGGGTTTTGTGACGCCCCGAAGAAAAAAAGAAAACCAGGTGGTGGATGCGGCCGTCTCCCCCTTTACCCCCAGTCTGCGTTTAATGAAAAAATGAACGAGGCGCTCAAAGAGAAGGACGAGCAACAAAATACCGCAACAAAAAATCAGTTTGAGCCAGGTGATGCCCCAAAATAATTCCCTGTCAATCCAGTTGCCGAGAAAGGGGGAAATTTTCTTGCCCAGGGCCTTGATACGATCACCGATCTTCTCTCCTGCCCGATCGATCTGTTCGGTTCGAATGGGGGTCGTCTTTTGTTTCGACAACGCCTTAAGCTGATCAAGAACAGTGGGCGGGGCTGTTTCTTTTTCCACCACCCCTGCCTTTTCCACTGCCGCCCAAAGCCCAACGGCGGGGAAGAACAGAACAAAAACCACAGGTAAGAGGATCAACAGACTGAATCTATTTGATTTTTTCTTCAATACGCAGATACTCAATACCGTCATTTTATTCTTCTCTTCTGAAATTGATTGATAGGGAGGGGGTGCCGGTGGTCGAACTGCTTTCAACATTAAAAATTAAAGTTAATGTTTTTTTGCCTTTTGTCAAGATTTGGGTATTGATAGCCCAGGTCAGCCCACGGCTGTTATAAAAAAGGCTGCCTATGACCTTTTGAGTATATACGGCCTTTTTGTCTCATATGTATGACAGACTTTTAAAATGCTGTTTCATGGATTTATGTTAATAAATCAGAAGGATGGGAGATGTTTTGCAGACACTAAGGTTCCCGGCACGGAACTTGAATATAATTACAATCATTACAATCATTACAAACGACAGGCATATTGGGTCGACGAATCGGTTCCCAGGAGAACTCCCGGAACAGTTGCCAATGAATGATAAACGTATTGCAAAATGAAATACTAAAATTTGTCCATTTTTATTTATAAGAGGTCTGCATATGAAGTCCTGTCTTCGATTCGGTAAGATATTTATTCTCATTTTTTTTTATTTTTTCTTTTTATCGGCGTCTGCATGGCCTAAATCCCCTTCTGAACTTCAAACGCTTCAGTTGTTTTATGAAAATGATCTTTTTTCCGGCACGGATGAATATTATACCAATGCCTTCCAGATGACCTGGCTTTCATCGGATCTGAGCGAATATGACGATGACACCCGCCTGCCCAAATGGTTCGTATCGGTTATCAATTCGATCCCCTTTTCAGGAGACCCTAAAAGTGTTCATAATGTCGGTATTCTATTGGGGCAGCAGATCTATACACCCTCAAATACTCAGACAACCACTCGGATTGAAAATGACAGGCCCTATGCCGGTTTTCTTTATGGCGGACTTGCCCTGCACAGCAAAACCGATTCCAAACTGGATACCATGGAAATTGTTTTGGGGGTTGTAGGCCCTGCTTCCAAGGCTGAGCTGGCTCAAAATACAGTTCATGACTTAAGAGGTATTCCCAAGGCCAAAGGCTGGGATAACCAGCTTCACAATGAACCGGTAATCCGGTTGTCTTGGCAGCGCAAATGGCGGCTACTGTCCGACAGGGCGTTGTGGGGTCCTTTGGGCTATGATTTGATTTCCCGTGCGGGAATCACCCTGGGGAATGTCAGAACATCAACCAGTGCCGGGGGAGAAATCCGTTTCGGGTATAATATTCCGGAAGATTTCGGGTCGGATGTGATCCGTGCCGGAGCAGGGGTCAGTGCACCGATTATTGGGACTTCAAAACCAGGTAAGACATCCTTTGGGGCACATATATTTGCCGGTTCCCAGATTGAAGCCGTTGGTCATGACATCTTTCTTGACGGAAACACCTGGCAGCATAGCCAGAGTGTTGATAAAAAACCTCTGGTGGTAGACATTTCCCTGGGTGTTTCAGTCAGCATGAACATGTTCAAACTGACCTATCGGCATCTTTTCAAAACGAAAGAATTTGAGAACCAGAAACAGGGCCATGCCATCGGATCTTTAACCCTGGCACTTTCTTTTTAATATTCGGCTAAAACTATCTAATCACATATGACCGAATCATACATCTGTTTTTATCCGCTAAAAAAGGAGAAAAAAATCAAATGAAAATTTCAACATGGCTGAGTAAAAATATAGCTAAGGGCATAGATGTTTCTAAAATCGAATTGCCGTCAGATGTATCTTACGACAATGATCCGGATGAAACTGTTTTTTTTGAAGAGTACAAACCTTGCGGGTATTTCTGCGCGGAAAATCATCCCTTTTCTACGGTGGAACGATTTGGATCCTGGTATTACAGCAGGGGGCAGGACAAGAAAGCCGGTATCCATTCATCAGAAATGAAGTGGCATATATTTACAAAGGATAAAGAGTTGGCTATTAAAACGGCTAAAGCACACCTGCAGAACTCATAAAGTGTAAAAAAGGCGTTTTTTTACAAATATCGTTCTTGGTAGCCGTTCTGAGAATATTAAAAAAGACTGCCGGCGTCCCGAAAAGCCTTGAGACCAATAAAAAAAATACAACCGATTGCCGTGCCGGTCTGGCTGATTATGAAACCTGCCATAAGTCCGCCTTTTAATCGGGATCAGTTTCATAAATATTCATCACAAGAAATAAGGAGAAATATATGAAAACAAATTTGGGGTTGTGGATAGATCATCGCAAGGCTGTGATTGTGACAGTTTCGGGCAAGGGGGAGGAAACAAGGGTTATCGAATCAAAAGCAGAAAAACAGCCCGGACGGTTTGACGGGGTACGTTCGACTTCCCCGTATGAATCTCAAAAGGTTCAGGCGGATCGCAAACAGGATATAAAATTTGTCGATCAACTCAACATCTACTACGATGAGGTCATTTCGATTCTTCGTGACGCCGATTCCATTTTGCTTTTTGGCCCTGGAGAGGCAAAAGGTGAGCTGAAGAAACGTTTAGAAGATGCCCATCTTGATAACCTCATCCAAGCCGTGGAAACAGTTGATCAGATGACAGATCGCCAGATTGCAGCCAAAGTCCGGGAGTATTACAACTAAAGGGGCTGGTTGCCAAACTGATTGATCCCGGAGTGTTGACACGGGGATTCGCACGCAGATTTGCCACGTATAAGCGGCCAAACCCGCTGCTGCACGACCCTGATCGCCTTCTGCGACTGCTCACCAATCCAGAAGGCCCCGTGCAATTGATCATTGCCGGCAAGGCCCATCCGGAAGACCGGAAAGGAGAGATGAATGATACTAACTAAAACCCTGTCCCATGACCAGCTCGTCAAGATAGATGCTTGCTGGCGTGCTGCCAACTATCTGTCGGTAGCCCAGATATATCTGTATGACAATCCGCTTCTGAAGAAGCCTTTGAAACTAAGCGAGATTTATCCGGATATCAGCCAGGATAAAGCCGGGCTGAAAAAGCTGTTCAAGCAGTTTTCATTTCCCGGCGGGATTTCCAGTCATGTTGCGCCAACGACCCCGGGGTCGATTCACGAAGGGGGTGAGCTGGGATATTCTCTCAGCCATGCCTTTGGTGCGGCATTCAATAATCCGGATCTCATTGTCGCCTGCATTGTGGGTGATGGTGAAGCGGAAACAGGCCCCCTGGCAACCGCATGGCAGTCCACCAAGTTTCTCAACCCAATCACCGACGGAGTCGTGCTGCCGATTCTGCATCTTAATGGTTACAAGATCAACAACCCGACCGTTCTGGCCCGCATCGAACATGACGAATTGGAGCAGTTTATACGGGGTTGCGGATGGACTCCTTTTTTTGTGGAAGGCGATGACCCGGAAACGATGCACCAGCTCATGGCCGATACAATGGAAACGGTCATCAAAAATATTCAGCAGATTAAAGACACCGCAAGAAAAAACAACGACACCACACGACCCCGCTGGCCAATGATTATCCTCAAGTCTCCCAAGGGCTGGACAGGGCCGAAAGTTATTGATGGGATAGAGATAGAAGGCACATCCCGGTCTCACCAGGTACCGATTCTTGTCGATTCCAAGCACCCCGATCATGTCAGGCCGCTTGAAAGATAGATGAAGAGTTATAAACCGGAAGAACTGTTTGATAAAAAAGGCCGTCTCATGCCGAAATTGGCCGAATTAGCGCCAAAGGGCGACCGGCGTATGGGCGCAAATCCCCATGCCAACGGCGGAATTCTGCTGCGTGATCTGAAAATGCCGGATTTTCGTATCCACACGGTTACGGTACCTTCCCCCGGGGCTGTTGACGGGCAGGTGCTGGACTCAATGCTCAGTGAACACCAATGTGAAGGCTGGCTGGAAGGCTATCTGCTGACCGGACGGCACGGGCTGTTCAACAGCTATGAATCGTTCATCCGCATCATTGATTCGATGTTCAGCCAGCACGCCAAGTGGTTGAAAGTGACCAATGAATTGCCGTGGCGTCGGAAAATCGCATCTCTTAATTATCTGCTTGCCTTCCATGTTTTACAACTGGAAATGGAATCAGACCAAAAAATAGAACGCATACACTTTAAAACCCGTGTCGGAGAAAGACCGAATGGAAAAGCCATGAGCATGACAGCAACCAATCCGGGATCTTTGCGCCGCTACCTCATCCGGCACGCTGAAACCGAGTGGGCGCTATCCAGCCGGCACACCGGTCTCACGGACATTCCATTGCCCGCCAACGGTAAGACCCAGGCGCAAACACTTGACAATCAGCTTCTGGGCATCCGGTTTGACCATGTGCTGACCAGTCCGCTGAAGCGCGCCCGGCAACCCTGCGAGCTTGCCGGGCTGGATAAAGTATCAATAATCGAACCAGACCTGACGGAATGGGACTATGGCGATTACGAAGGAAAGCGAACTGTGGATATCTTCAAAAAACGACCGGACTGGAATATTTTTCGGGATGGTTGTCCGAACGGTGAAATGCCCGCACGGGTTTCCGAGCGGGCTGATCGACTTATTGCCCGCCTTCGAACGATGGATGGAAAGGTGGCGCTTCTTTCCCACGGCCAGTTCGGCGGGGTCCTGGCCGCACGATGGATCGGACTGCCATTGATCGAAGCGTGGCATTTTCCGCTCGACACGGCAGCTCTCAGCATTTTCAGCTTCAGCCCCCACCATCCCGAAGTGCCTGTCATTGATTTGTGGAATGCAACCGTAAGTAAGCTAATTTCAAAAACGCGAAGAGGAAATTTATATTATGAAGAATAAGACACCGCAAACCCTTTTACCGAAAGCCTGTGCGACCAGTATTTTTGAAATGAGCGGAGCTGAGTTTGAGCCGGATATTGCTGCTAAAATGTGGTCTAAAATAATAAATCATAAGTGGATTCTTTCTGAAAAAGTCGGCCGGGATGTCGGTTTACGGACAGCCTGCATTGATTTTTTAGAAAATATGGAACAGGCTCATGATGAATACAGGACCTATAAACAAAAAGATATCCTCATGGAGATGGGAGCACAGACTTTCAGCAGGGAAATGTGGGATACCATAGCCGACTCTCAGCCCCCAAAGCAACTGGTGCAGCGCAGAATAATTCTGCCCCTGACAGAGGAAGCCCTTGCACAAAAACATGGCGTTGTTCATCCCAGAGCAATCATATTTTTCGGACCTCCAGGCACAGGAAAGACTCATTTTGTAAAGGCCATAGCAGGTGTCTTGTCCTGGTGGTACGTTGAGATTCTACCGAGCATGCTTATGGTGGATGGCGTTGAAAAAGTCGGAGCAAATCTGCGTGAAGTCATGCAAAAGGCAGGAAATCTTGATGAAGTTGTCCTTTTTGTAGATGAATTCGAAGAAATAGCCGGTAGCCGTGACAAGGCAGACAGGATTGATAAGTCCATTACTAACGAATTTTTAAAACAGATTCCCCTGCTCAAGAATCAAAAAAACAAAATACTCCTGGTTTGCGCCACTAATTATATCCGGCAACTAGATGCTGCTATGCTCAGACCTGGAAGGTTTGACTGTATTATTCCGGTTGGCGGATTGGATAGGCAAGGAAGAACAACCATCCTTGAATATTATATTGCAAAGCTTAATACCGGGCAAATCAATATGGATAAACTTATTGAAATGACATCCGGGCTTACACCTGCTGACATCCAGTATCTTTTTGATCAGGTGGCATATTTTTCATTTGAGCAGGAGATTATTGATAAAAAGGACTACCGGGTAACCACAGATACATTCATTCAAATAATCTCAAAAGTTCCCCCCTCTCTGAGCCATGAAGTAATTGAAGAATTTGAAAAAGACAGGATCACCTATTCACGGGTGTAAAGCAGCGCTATGCAAGTGGTAAAATTGACGCGAAGGAATTTGACCGGAAGGGAAATGAGCTGAAATACTCCTCCCTTTCCCTGATGTTTTATGTTGAAAATAAAAAATCGTACCCTAAGTCAATACCTTCGCCAAAAAATAATAGAATAAGTGATGGGTTGAAATTAAAAATTTGTGTAAAAAATGAGGAACAACTTCGATAATATTGAATTGTCAAAAAAGATAATATCAAAAGGAGTTCCTCATGTTGAATATTATGCCCTATCTGGCGCGTTTGGGGCAGGATTTTTCTAAACATTGTAAGGCTATTGGGAATAGTGTGTCAATCAATGCTGTGTTGCAAAGGTCGAATAACGATGCTGGGATTAAGCCGATGGAGTGGTAAGGGTGGAAGCTACCGTAGTATTCAACGACTTTATGGAAGTAAAATAAACTGGTTGCAAATTAATTGGTTTTTTTTCAAAACACACAGATTTAAGAAAATGGAAGGAATGGATGCTGGTATGAAAAAAGAGACACAAATTAAGAAGCAACCGGCAAAAGGAAAGAGCAACAAAGGTGCCGGTTCAAAAGGACGTCCAAAAGGAAGTAAAAACAAAAACAGCTCAATTCCTGAGGTGACACCCTATCTGACATGGATTCAGGAACAGATCAAAGAGACTTTAGCCATGATAGATCACCAGATTGCCATTGCTTTTTTTTGTTTATGATGAAGCATTTGGGAATAACCCATGTTTACAAATGGTGAAACCCTGTGGATTGTCTATGATTTCAAAACTTCAATGCAATGCGGCCTTATGGTATCCTTACAAAGGTGGATATAGTGGCCATGGTCCTCATCGCAAATATGGAGACAACGTCGATTATCGCAACATTCCTGAAAAATATCTTGAGAGTAAGACGATAGAAGATGGCGTGGAAGAACGAATTTATCAAATTAAAGTATGGCACAAAGATTTCCATGACTTGTTAAATGTAACCATCATCCAGAGGATACGCCTGAAAGACAGAAACTCCGGGTACGTTGTATTATTCAGTGATGACCTGGGATTACCACACGACAAGATGATTTTGTTCTACCGGTTGCGATTTCAGACCGCATTTTATCTGGATTTAATATTAAAAAAGAATAACCCTGAAATTTCCAGGTCTATTTCTTTTGAAGAATTACAAATGCCCATTGCTGATATAGGCTGTATTCATACATACAAAAAGGCGGGCTAATTGGCGAAAGTATTGATTGAGTCTAAGGAATATAAAAACCGTTTTCAAACAGACAATAAACACGGAGGAGGTTGATAATGACAAAATCCACTTACTGGGCAGATTCCTACATAGATAAACGTTGCAGTGCCCAAGAGGCCCTGAAACATATCCGGCCTGGTCAACGCATATTTATAGGCTCATCCTGTGCTGAACCCCAGCACCTTGTCCAAGAGTTATCCGAAATCTCCACAAGATTCACCGATCTTGAAATCGTGCGTCTGCTCAGCATTGAAAATGGACCGTTGACGCTTATCGCTAATGAGTCCCCATCACATCAGTTCAAAATCAGGTCCTTTTATTTAGGTTCCTGCGGTTCCAACATTATAAAAAAAAATCAACGATTTATTACGCCTATAAACCTATCCCAGATCCCGCACCTGTTCAAATCCGGACTCATGCCATTGAATGCGGCCCTGATCCAGGCCACGCCGCCCGATGACTTTGGATGGATGAGTCTTGGGATTTCCGTGGACATTAATCTTTCGGCCTGCGAAACTGCTGATATTGTCATATGCCAGATTAACCCCAAAATGCCCCGGGTTCTGGGCAGAAGCTTTATCCATGTTAATGATGTTGATTTTATTGTGGAACATGAGGCCCCGCTTTTAACCATCCAGCCGATCCCTGAACATGAGTCAGGCATTGCTATTGCCAAATTTATTTCACGTCTCATCAAAGACGGTTCAACCATCCAGACAAGTCTTGGCTTGACTACTGAAATAATTAAGATGGCTCTGTCAAATAAAAATGATATTGGGGTTCATTCACAATACCTGTCAGATGCAATCATGCACCTTTTCTCCATGGGGGTGATTACGAATAAAAAGAAAGGATTTAATAACGGAAAGCTTGTTGCCGGCTCAGCCGTAGGCTCCACTGAGCTTTATGAATTTCTTGACGATAACCCCTCCATTGAATTTTACCCCTCAGACTATATCAACAATCCGGGAATCATTGGTCGCCACAATAAAATGGTAACCCTGAACACAGCCATGGCCATTGATCTTACCGGCCAGGTGGCAGCCGATGCCCTGCCGTTGAACAATTACACAGGGATTAATGGTCTGCTTGATTTCACCCGGGGGGCAGCTATGTCCCAAGGAGGAAAATCCATCTTCGTGATGACATCTACCATGGATCACGGGCAAAAAAGCCGGATAGTGCCCCTTTTAACAGAACACGCCGTGGTGGTGCCACGGGGAGATGTCCAGTTTGTGGCTACAGAATACGGGCTGGTGAATCTTTTTGGCAAAACACTTCAGGAACGGGTTATGGCTTTAGTCTCGATTGCCCATCCGGATTTCAGGGATGAATTGTTTGCCAAAGCCAAAGAAATGGGCCTGGTTGACAGTAAACGCAAATTTAATCAGGCCAATAAAGGAATCTATCCGTTTAAATATGAGGAAACCATTATTATAAAAAATATTCCCATTACCTTCAGACCGGCAAAGCCGGTGGATGAGCGATTTATCCAGGAGCATTATTACACCATGAATCGTGGAGATATCATTTCCAGGTTCTTTCATGAGAAAAAAAGTTTTGCCTATGATCAAATTGAAACCACCTATGACATTGATTATATCAATGACCAGACCATCGTGGCTACGATAGGCGAACTGGGATTTGAAAAAGTTATTGCCGTGGGCGAATATTTCAGAAACACCATCATTAACATGGCTGAAGTTGCCTATTCCGTATCAAAAGAATACCAGGGCATGGGAATTGCCGCTATCTTACAGAAAAAAATCAATCAGGCGGCCATTGACAACGGTATTAAAGGACTGATCGCCTATATTGCTCCGCATAACAAAAGTATGATCAGCCTTTTTCACAAACAACCATATAAAGTCACAACTGAAAGAAATGAAGACGTGCTTATTTTAACCTGTATGTTCAATGAACCTAAACAAGATGACGACGATGACGGGGGCAAAGCCCTGGGCAACGCCATTCTATCTATGGGTTAAATTTTAAATTCCTGACTTGTACCTGAACCAAAATGCGTGTTTGGACGCAAATTTGCTCAGATGCAAATTTTTATGCAACGCCGCAGATGGATAGCTTTGTGTCCAAACACTATTTTTTTTTGTTTCTTCTATCGAGATGTAAAAATGGGAATGCACCTCTCGGAAGAAAGCAGTTGGCTGAGCGGGAAAATTATTCCTCTCTCTTTGCCTGAAAATCGTTAACATGTTGTAAATTTAATATAATTTTGAAAGGCATAGTTTATGCTTGTAATATAGCTGTCCAGGCTGTTTTTTACTATTTGACAGGGAGAAACCCATGCTCCAGAAAATTTTTCCGGCCGCAGGTATTATCATTTTTATACTGCTGTCAGGAACCGTATCCGAACTATCGTCCATTGTTTTGAATATTAAAAGCAACTTGATCATCCTTAGCGGAGCATTTTTCTGCGCCCTGGTGTCGTATCCCTTGCGGCTGTTTTCAGATCTCTTCCTCAATGTCCGCAAAGCATTTTCCGGAGAGAAGACCGATCTGAACGGACTCATAAAACAGATTGAAGTGCTGGCAGCCATCCGGCGGCGGGACGGAAAACTTGTACTGGATGAAAAATCCAAAAAAATTGACAATCCATTCCTGAAAATGGGCATTGAAATGATTGCGGACGGGTTTGACAGATATACGATTTTTAAAACCCTTGAGCGCAGATACGACAATTTCCTGCAGGCCCGGCGCTCCCAGGCTGACTTGATCAATACCTTTATCAAGCTGATGCCGGTGTTTGGTTTTGTGGGCACCATCATCGGCCTGATCAACGTACTGAGCAATATGGGCTCACCGGAACTGATCGGAAAAGGTGTGGCCACAGCGCTTTTAACCACATTTTACGGATTGCTGTATGCCAACGTCATTTTTCTTCCCATTGCAAAGAAACTGGGTGAAAAAACCAAACATGACGCCATGGAACTGGCATTGATCATTGAAGGGATTCTGGATATTGCGGACAAAACCAATGCCAAGGCCATCGGGTATCGTTTAAGATACTGTATTGGCGACTATTTCCAGGAGGACTGGACCGTGGAGACAAAATCCCAGGCCCCCCCCATGAGACTGCCCCGGCTTCAACCCATCCTAAAAGACAAGAACCCATGACAGGCTGATATCCATGATAATACCGGAAAACCTCATATCTGAGCTTGAAATCTCGGAATTAAAGCGGCTGCGATTGAAACGCCAAAGCCTTCTGGAGGGAGATGAACCCGAAGATTCCAGTCTGTGGACTATGCTGGATATCATGACCCTGGTCCTGGCTTTTTTTATCATGCTTTACAGCAACCAGACACATAAGCCCCAAGCCGTAGAAACTAAACATGATCCCAGCCTGGTAGGCCAGACCGTTGAGACCGTTAAGGCACCGGCCAAACCAGCGAAAAAAGATCACGAATCCGAACTGGATCTTCTTACCATTGAAGACCGGCTGCACCAGGTCATGGAAAAATCCAATATTTCAAATTACTCGATTAAAGTCGCAAATAACAGGCTCGTGCTGACCCTGGGTGAAGAGATCAGTTTTCTTTCCGGCCAGGCCAAGCTGCTGGACTATATCAAGCCCGCATTAAAGGATATGGCCGTATTTTTTATCACGGAACCCGGATACAAAATCATTGTTGCCGGCCATACGGACAATACCCCCATTCATACTGCCCAGTTCCCCTCCAACTGGGAGCTGTCCGCTGCAAGAGCCATGAGTGTTGCCGGATTCTTAATTGACTGCCGGGTGGCCCCGGAACGAATCAATATCGAAGGTTTTGGCGAGTACCGGCCCATTGGGGACAACACCCATTTTCTGGGCAGGGAAGCCAACCGGCGTGTGGAAATCTCCCTGGTCAGGGAAGCGAAAAAATCGGAAAATTATTATGAATCTTTTTAGTTAAAAAACCTCGCACAAAGACACAAAGCGTTTATTTGATTTTATGACCCTTTGTGCCTTTGAGGCTTTGTGCGAGAAAAAAATTAGAATTGCTGTGGGGAGTCCTACGTCCTTGACTTCCTGAGCCCGGTTCTTATCTTGACGGATCAATAATTGATAAATCAATAACATTGACAGTGCCGGGAGGGGGAGACATTAACAGCAGCAAAAACAGGCCCGGACCCCGAATCTCCACCAGCCACACAATATTTATTGTCTCCGTAGTCCAGTTTCTGGCACCCTTCATGATGTCTGCGGTTGGCGTGGCCCTTCCCACCATTGGCCGGTTTTACGGTGCCAGTGCAGTTTCTCTGGCCCTGGTGGAAATGGTTTATATGCTGGCCATCACCCTGTTTCTTCTTCCCGTCGGCCGCCTGGCCGACATCACCGGAAGAAAAAAAATATTTGTGTCCGGCGTGGGCTTGTTTGCCCTTGCCACGATCCTGCTGCCCTTTTCCCCCTCCATCGGTATTTTCATTGCCATTCGTTTTCTGCAGGGCATTGGCGTGTCGTGTACAGTCTCCACTTCCGTGGCCATTCTTTCTTCTGTGGTACCAAAGGAAAAACGAGGCAAAGCCATGGGTATTATTGTGGCCTGTGTCTACCTAGGACTGTCCGCCGGTCCATTCCTGGCCGGACTCATGATCGCATGGCTGGGCTGGCAGTGGATTTTTTTTGCTTCTGTCCCCCTTGCCATGGCAGCCCTGATTTTGACCCTGACCCGGCTTAAGGGGGAATGGAAAGGCGCTGAAGGCGAATCCTTTGACCGGGTGGGAAGCCTCATTTATATGGCAGCGCTCTCTTGTCTGATCGTCGGGGTATCCCACCTTAAAAGCGATGCCTGGGCACCAGGACTGATGGCGGCAGGTCTGGTGTGTATGGCGGGTTTTGCAATCTTTGAATACAGGCACCCCTCTCCCATCCTGGATATCCGCCTGCTGTTGGGAAACCGCGTCCTGGCCTTCAGCAACATTGCCACAGGGATCAACTATGCTGCCTCATTTGGGCTCACATTTTTTTTCTCTTTATACCTTCAAGTGGTCAAAGGCATGTCTGCCCAGGCTACAGGTTTTGTGCTCGTTGTCCAACCAATAATTCAAGCGGTTCTGTCACCTTTGTCAGGCACGCTTTCAGACAAGATTTCACCGGCCAAATTATCCACGGCCGGTATGGTCATCTGCGCCGCAGGGCTTGGGTGTGCAGCCTTTCTCGAACAGGATGCAGGAATCCGGCAGGTGGTGGTGGTGCTGGTTATCATGGGTCTGGGATTTGCTGCATTTTCCACACCCAACATGACCACGGTCATGGGATCTGTGAGGTCAAGACATTACGGCATTGCCTCCAGCCTTGTGGCCACCATGCGCAGCATCGGCATGCTCACGGCCATGACCATCACGACCCTTTTGCTAAGTATGTTCATGGGTGATGCTGAAGTCAGCACATCCACAGCCCCGGCTTTTCTCAACACCATGCACACGGCCTTTATCATTTTCGCCCTGCTCAGTCTGGTGGGAATTATTTTCTCAATGGCCCGGATAGAGCAGACACCAGGCCCGGATCTAAAACGCTGATTATGTTTTTACCCACCACCCGAAAAGAGCTTGAGGACCGAGGCGTTGAGCGGCTTGACGTGATTCTTGTCACCGGCGATACATACATCGACTCCCCGTTCATGGGGGTCAGCCTGATCGGCCGGGTGCTGGAATCAAAGGGATTTACCGTGGGCATCATTGCCCAACCGGACACGGACAGCGACAGGGATATCTCCCGCCTGGGGGAACCCCGTCTCTTCTGGGGCATCACCGGCGGAGCCGTGGATTCCATGGTGGCCAATTACACGGCATCAAAAAAACGGCGCAAACAAGATGACTACACGCCTGGCTCCGAAAACAACCGCCGGCCTGACCGGGCGGTCATTGTATACACCAATCTTGTGCGACGCTTTTTTAAACCAACCGTACCCATTGTGCTGGGCGGCATTGAAGCAAGCCTGCGGCGTATTGCCCACTATGATTTCTGGTCCAATAAAATACGACGCGCCATCCTGTTTGATGCCAAGGCAGATTATCTTTTGTTCGGCATGGCCCATGCCGGTATCGTGGCACTTGCCCGGGCCCTGGATGACAAGCTGAAAACAGACAACAGGCAAGTAGCAATGCCGGAAGAGACACAAGACCCTGTCACACGGATTCGGGGTCTGGGATATATCTCTAAAACACCCAAGGGCATAGCACTGCCTTCCTATGAAGCGGTCATCAGGGATAAAAACCTTTATCTCCAAAGTTTTAAAACCTTTTACGACAATACAGACCCCATGATTGCCCAACCCTTAAGTCAGGCCCATGGGGACCGGTTTCTTGTTCTGAACCCGCCGGCACCTTTCAGCTCCACCCAAGAGATGGATGAAATCCACGATCTGAATTTTCAACGAGATGTTCACCCCTATTACGGGGCATTGGGCCATGTCCGGGCCATGGATACCATCCGGTTTTCCATTCCCACCCATTACGGCTGCTATGGAGAGTGCAATTTCTGCGCAATCACCGTCCACCAGGGCCGAACGGTCAGATGGCGCAGCAAGGATTCCATCATTGCCGAAGCAAAAAAAATGACCCGGGACAAAGAGTTTAAAGGATATATATTTGACCTGGGTGGTCCCACCGCGAACATGTACGGGTTTGAGTGTGAAAAAAAATTAAAAAAAGGCGCCTGTTCCCACCGACGCTGCCTGTTCCCCACACCCTGCCCATCCCTTTCACCGGATCACGGCCCCCAGATGGCGTTGCTCAAAGGAATCAGCCGCATTGCCGGCGTCAAAAAGGTGTTCCTCAACTCAGGCATTCGCCATGACCTGATCCTTATGGACGAACAAAAGGGCCAGGCATATTTAAAACAGGTAATCGACGCCCATGTTTCCGGTCAGATGAAACTGGCACCGGAGCATTGTGTGCCCCGCGTGCTGGCGCTTATGGGGAAACCGGGCGTGGAGAGCCTTGTTGCATTCAAGCACCGGTTTGACAGCATCTGCAAAATGCTGAATAAAAAGCAATACCTCACCTATTACCTGATAGCAGCCCACCCCGGATGCTCCATAAGGGAAATGAATGAACTTAAGGAATTTACCCGAAACCAGCTTCATATAACACCGGAACAGGTCCAGATATTTACGCCCACACCATCCACCTTTTCCACCTTGATGTATTATACCGGCATTGATCCGTTTGCCATGGTACCCGTGTTTGTGGAAAAAGATCCCCAGGCAAAAGAGAAGCAAAAACAAATCGTCACCCCGAAGACAGAACACCAGATCAAAGCCCCATACCGCGAGAACCGGGAATTAAGCAAATTTTCCAAGCAGAGCAAAAAGAGCCGCAGCTGGAAAAAATAATATTGTGATTATCCGGACGTATCCGGGGCATTGCCCTTTTGCGCCCAAATCCTGCCGGCGGCCAGATAAAAAACCACGGACGCCAGGATAAGATATCCAAATATCTGGGCATTTTTAGTTTTTAGAATATATGCCAAAGCCACAATGATGGTCGCAGAAATCAGGAAAAAAATGGGTTTGGGGATCTGTTTGAGAATCACCCGGCCCAAATGGGCAAACCGGATATTGCTGACCATCAAGACCGTGGAGACCGCAGTAAAAAAACAGAGCAGTATGGGACCGGACACAAGGGACGTCCCTAAAACGATCAGGGCACCGGCCGGACTTGGAAATCCGTTAAAAATACCGGCCGGCAGATCCGTGCGGCCTTTATCCTTGGTGACAAAGCGCACCAGACGAAATGCGACACCCACCACATAAATCACGGCAAAAAACAGGGCAAAGGTTCCGCCCCTCATGATCACCATATAGGCGGGGGCCAGGCCGAAGCTGACAAAATCAGCAATATCGTCCAACCAGGGACCGTACTTGGTGCCCCCGTGTTTGAGTGCCATGCGCCCGTCAAACAGGTCAAAAAGCTGGCCCATAATAATGACGCAGATAGCCCAGGCATAAAAGTGATGATAGGTCAGAATCAGGCTGGTGACACCGCACATGAAATTAAGCATGGACAGAATATCGGCATAAAGCCGGTTGGGAACAAATTTAAAAATCATGGATGCCGCAGAAAGCAGGATACAGGCCCAAAGAACCCCGTCACCAATATTCAGCATCCCGGGATTGGCATCCATCAGGGCGCAAAGAATCACCAGGGCAAAGCAGATAATGGCCTTGATTTTTCCGAAGTTGTTGGCCGCCCCGGACACCTTGAGCCAGACCAGCATCCTGCGGGCAAAAAATTGTCCCACCAGTTCAATCGCCACAAGAATCCAGATCAATTTAGGGGAAAGGATAGACAGTCCGGTGAATGAATTGGGCGTATAAGCAAATCCCACCAAAGGAGGCAGATAGGTAAGTTTGTCGCACATGGGGTCCAGCCACTCCCCCAACCGGGACACCAGATTGCACCCCCTTGCCACAACCCCGTCAACCCCGTCAAGAATAGCAGCAAAAGTGAAAATAAAAATGGACAAAGATTGATAGGGCGAAAAAAAATAGAAAAAGAAACCCAAGAAGGCAAGACCTGTACGCCAGTAGCAGATGGCGTTGGGATGCATCAGCCACAAATGGGATTCAATAAACTGCCTGACGGACGCCTTTTTCTTCACACTATGGGAAAACCAGAAAAAAAACAGCGAGCCCAAGGCACCGGATGCCATGATAACCAGAATTCGTTCCATGATTCGGCCTTAATATTCAGTTAAAAAATTGCGGGTGAGGTATCATTGCGATGCAATTTATCATCTTCACCCTATCCTGGAAATAAAAAAGACGGTTAACTTCCAATTAAATCGACCAGAGGTACACCTTAAAAAAAGCATCATCCATAAATTCCATAGGGCAGCAGGTTTGGCTATTCTCGGCCGCGCTACTTTTTAATTTTGGCTTTTGCGCAATATTAATGGTAGCATAAAGGTACAAAAGCGATTGAGACACTGTAAACATAGAACCAGTCATGGATAAAACCTCAGAAACTCGTCAAATATTTAAAATTGCAGGCCTGGCATTTTTACTGAACCTGATTTTAACGCTTGTAAAGGTGCCCCTTGCTATTCTTACCGGTAGCTTAACCATTACAGCCAGCGCCATTGATTCCGGAACAGATGCCGTGGCATCCTTGGTTATTTACGGCGGCATCAAGCTCTCTACCCGCAAAACCCGTTCCTTTCCCCTTGGGCTTTACAAACTCGAAAATGTAGCTTCCGTAACCATTTCCCTTTTTATTTTTATTGCCGGATATGAAATCGTTAAACAGATCTTCTCTGCGAGCGACAGCCTTGTGCAAATCACGCCGATTTCCATTTATCTTTTGGCCGGCAGCAGCCTTTCAATATTCCTGTTTGGACAATATGCCCTCCGCGTCGGAAAAAAGACTCAGTCTCCGGTCCTTATTGCTGAAGGCCGCCATCGCCAGGTAGATGTACTGTCATCCATTGTGGTCCTGGTATCTGTCCTGTTCAGCTATTTTGATCTGCAGACCGAGATTATGGGAATATCCATTGACCGACTTGGCGCAGCATTGATTATTCTTTTCATTGCAAAAACCGGAGGAGCCCTTTTGTCTGACGGCATGCGGGTCCTTCTGGATGCATCTATTGATTTTCCGACCCTGGACAAAATACGCAGCCTGATCCGTGAGGAACCGGCTGTGGATGAGATCAAATCTCTGATCGGACGCAATGCCGGGCGATATCGGTTTATCCAGGCAGAGATCATTTTAAATATCAGCGATCTTGAAGCGGCACACAAAATCAGTGAGGCAATCGAAAATCGGATTATAGCTCAGATTCCGAATATCGAGAAAATAACCATTCATTATGAACCCAAAGTTCGGACCCATGATATTTGGGCGTTGCCCCTGTCGGATAAAAGCGGTCATATCAGCGCCCATTTCGGAGAAGCCCCTTATTTTGTCGTACTCCACCTTCGCACAGATAATCATACCATTGATTCACAAAAGTTCATGCACAATCCTTATTCCACCGTTTCCACGGCAAAGGGAATCCGTGTGGCAGAGTGGCTGGCTGATCAAAAAATCACCCATGCGGGAATCAAAGAAGATGTTTCCCACAAAGGCCCGGGATATGTGCTGTCCAGCGCAGGGATAAAAATCAGGCAGATTTCATCCAAAAACCTGAGTGGCGCGGTGCAGGAAATAACGGCCATGGGCTGAACCACCGTGAAAAAAAACAGGTCAGCCCATGATTAATAATCATATGGACCGGCCGGCTTCTTCAGCCTCGGCAACGCAAAACATCAAATGCCTGGGTGTTTTGGCATCTCCGATCATATGGAATTTTGCCCGGCTTTGTTTTTCCAAGTGTTTGGCATCCCTGACCGGCTGGTGTTTTTCCGAAATGACAACAGTATCAAACCCTTCAAGGGTTACCGGTTCTCCCTTGGATGTAAAGCTTACGCCATCATCGGTAAAGGATTTAACCGTCACCATCTTATATAAAACTACGCCGCAGGTCTTCAGGCGTTCACGCAGATAATACCGGTCATTGGAGGACATCTCTTCGGCAAAACTTTTTTTGCGGTTCAGGACCACTACCTCTTTTCCCATATCGCCCAATTTATGGGCCGTGATCAGCCCGGTGAACCCGCCGCCGAGCACAATCACCCTGTCACCGGCAGAGTGTGCATCGGTGAAGACATCCACACTGGTGGTAAGCTTCATCTTGCTTTTAAACAGCCCCTTGATCACGGGCATATCCGGCATGGAACCCGTGGCCAGAATCACATGATCAGGATCAAAGAAGTTAAGAACTTCGGATGACAAGGGAGTATTGTAATCCACGGCCACACCAAGACGCTCAAGCTCATTTCTAAAAAACCGTAAAATATCGCCCAACTCCTCCCTGCCGGGTGCAGTGGCAGCCAGGGCCAACAAACCGCCCTGCTCGGAACCTTTTTCCAATATTTTCACCTCATGCCCCCTTTGGGCAAACATCCTTGCGGCAGCAAGCCCGGAAGGCCCGGCTCCGACCACAAGAATTTTCTGACTTTTTTCCGGTGCCTTTTCTTCGGCCAGTTTATATTCCCGACCCACATCGGGATTCACCACACAGGAACCTGGCTCCTTGGCAAGCACGGCATGGATACACCCCAGGCAGCACCCCACACAGGGCCGGATAAGGGAGGCCTTTCCGGATTTGGCCTTATTCGGGTATTCCGGATCTGCAATAATGGAACGTCCCAATGCCACCATATCCGCTTTCCCATCCCTGATGGCGGCATTGGCCATCTCAGGGTCCTTGATCCGCCCTACGGTGATCACAGGCACATTGACCACCTGCTTGACCGCCTCAGCCATATGAATAAAACACCCCTGGGGCGTATACATGGACGGGATAGTCAACTCCGTGGATCCATAAACACCGCCGGACACATGGATATATGCGACTCCGGTCTTTTCCAAGAGGGGGGCAATGCGCAGGGTATCTTTAAGTTCCCACCCGTTTTCAATATAATCGTTGCCATTGATGCGGATTCCCACAGGATAATCCTTACCTGCGATATGCTTTACCGCATCAATCACCTCAAACAGAAATCGGGTGCGATTCTCGAAACTGCCGCCATATTCATCGGTGCGGATATTGGAATTTGGTGCCAGGAACTGGTTGATCAGATATCCATGGGCGCCGTGCAATTCTATAAAATCAAACCCGGCCTCCCGGCACCGCCGGGCCGCCTGTCCAAAGCAAATGGCAAGGTTTTTTATTTCCTCTATTTCCAGGGCACGAACGGGGCCCTTAACCACAGCAGGCGCCGGTATAGCCGAAGGTGCCACTTTTTCCGGCAGATAGGACTGCCGGCCGCCGTGAAGCAACTGAACCCCGAAACAGACATCATATTCCTTAATCCGGTTCACCATTCTTTTGAGGGAAGGAATACAAGAATCTTCATACATCTGGGGAAGATCCGGCAGTTCCTGGCCGCTGGGGTGAACCCCGCCACCGCCCACAAGTATCATGCCGACACCGCCTTTGGCCCGGGTCGCGAAGTATTCCGTAAGCTGGTCCGTGACATGGCAATTCTCATCCACGCCGAAATTAATACTCATGGCCGACATAAGCAGCCGATTTTTCACTTCCATGTGCTGTATTCGGATGGGACTGAAAAGATCTGACAGCATAAGCACACTCCTATGATTTGAGACGGTTAAAAACTGGCCCCCTATTTAATGTCAGACATTTAGGTTCAAAACAAGAGAATTTATACCAACGGCGTGAATAAGGAACACCGGCTCAATGATCTGGGAATAGCCATTGAAGACCTTGACATGTTTCAAAAGAGAATTGTTGAAAGCAGTTGTGAAGCCAACGCCGGAATCGAAAACCTCGGAATCAAGCTGACGCAGGTCTCACCAATACAGGAACATCCGTATTTATTAATTGGATAATTTAATTTTTATAATTTCGCCTTTTTGGTTTACATAGGCAACCCCCTGACCAAGGGGTTCTCCGGAGGAGGAGTCAACGATAACGATTTGTTTTTCATCCAATACGTTCGTTGATAATTCTTTTTTACGGGCAAAGCTCTCTGAAGCATCTTTTGACACAGAATCAATGCTTTGATTCGATGGTTCTGTTTTGCCCTTATTGTTTCCTGTTTCTTCAGCCAGGTGATGGCGCATCTTATTTCTATCAGCAATGAGCTTACCGACACCGGAGTAATTGTCGTCGTCGCTGTTACAGGCAGGCAATACAGCCATGATAGAAACCAGAAAAGGGATCAGAAAAGGGATCAGAAAAAAACGCATTGGGCTATCCTGCATTTGAGCCTATTGAGAGGCTTCCACCGTAAAACGGCGGTTCAGCCTCATGGTTGAAAATAGACCGTAAATATCCTGTGCAACATTGATGACCTTTAACTTACGATTGGAATGGCTCAGGGAATTATGCGCGGCAATAATCACGCCAATACCAACGGAATCGACCATGTTCACACCGTCAAGATCAATAATCAAAGTACCCTGGGAGGAATCGACGGCGGAAAGCAGTTCCCCCTTAAAAGCTTCAGCCATGGACGCCACCACATCTTCGCCGGGCTTCACTATAGTCTGGTCCGCGCTATTGACTATTTCACTCATCTTTCTCTCCTTTTAAAATGACGAAGTTGACTTAAAGTTACATACTAACTTAAAATCTATTTTTGTTCAAATCCAAAAATTATCTTCAAATTTAAAAACAATTAAAAATTTCACATTTATTTTCACCTTGAATTTTAATTTAAAATCATGTATAAAATAAAACTTCCCGGCTGATCAAGTTGGGCGGATAATTCTGATCGGTCGCCTCGTAACCGAAGGCCATGAACCTCGTCAGGTCCGGAAG
>NZ_DDYV01000080.1:0-15743 GCF_002348205.1 Desulfobacter sp. UBA2225
TGGTGCCGTCTGGGACGCCGGGCGGCACATGGTCAGTGCGTTGAAATCCCTGGATCAGATGGCCCTTGCCCGGGAGAACGCCGGGCGAATAGTACGTACGGCGAAGTCTTTTTCAGACTTGGCCGCTCAACTTGGGCCCGGGGAATGGGCCAACCTGGACAAGGATCGGTTCAGGGTGCTGTATCTGTCTTTACCCCTTTATCTTCGCAGGAATGTTATGGATCCGGTTCGCCTGGTGTGGCTGCTCAACGGCGGTGCCACCGACCGTATTGTCTGTGAAGGACGCATGGGCGGCATGAAAATTTTTTTCATTGATACCCAGAACCGGGTTGTCCAGCAGGTGGACCTGGATGTTCAGACCCTGGGAAACAACGGCAGTCGAGCAGTTATTCCTGGAACCCTGGACAATGCACCTGAATTTTTTGGCAGAATCTACCCCGCCGCGCTTTTTTTTACGGCTGTTTCAAGGCTGCCTGGGGACATGAGAGTCGATCTGATCCTGGATACGGAAGACCTTTTATCTGAGAAAGGTGCCCTCGACCGGGTGGGGGTGAGCAATTCCGCCCAGGACGGTTTTATCAACCTGGGATTTGAATTCCGCCACCTGGGCGAATCCCGGGTGGTGAGGGTCAAGGCCCGGGAATGGGCAGTCTGGCAATTGACCCTGGTGCTGAAGGGAGAAAGCTGATGCGATCGCTTTTTTGGCTGATCTCCCTTTGTCGTCTGCTGTTCCATATCGGACTTCTTGCCATGGGTATCATGGCAGCGGCAGGCTGCCTGATGGTTTTCCATATTGCCCAAGACCTGCCCAAGTTGCCATCGCCTTTAGGCCGTATTATCGAAACCCCACAAAGTTTGATCTATGCCGCAGACGGCCAGGTTCTCATTGCCCTTGGCGAAAAGACCGCCGTTTCCCTGGATATGGTCTCTCCTGATTTTCTCAATGCCATTGTGGCTACCGAGGATCACATGTTTTTTGAACACCATGGTGTAAATAAGCTGAGAACCTTTAAAGCATTATATACCAATCTGTTTGAATCCGGCCGAATCCAGGGCGCATCAACCATTACCCAGCAGCTGGCCAAGAATCTGTTTTTCAGCTTTGAAAAAACCTGGCAGCGCAAATTCAAGGAGATGCTGGTCGCGTTTCAGATTGAACAGGCTAATACCAAGGAGCAGATCCTTGAAGCTTACGTTAATCAAATTCATTTCGGGGCCGGGGCCCAGGGCATTGAGAAGGCGGCCCGCATCTATTTTGATAAATCCGCCCAGGATCTGACCCTGCCCGAAGCGTCACTGCTTGCGGGTCTTCCCCAATCTCCCACCCAGTATAACCCTTTCCGGCATTATGATGAGGCCCTTGACCGGAGACGGGTGGTATTAAACCGGATGGTGGCGGCCGGGTTTATTACGGAAGATCAAGCGGTTGGGACTGATGCCATCCGTCCGGAACTGCATGATGGTCGCAAAGATGCCCGTACCGGCAGTTATTTTCTGGATGCCCTGATTCAAGAGCTTGTCAACATGTATGGCGAGGATGTGGTGTATCATGGGGGCATTAAGGTTTACTCCACCATGGATCCAATGCGCCAGGCCGATGCCCGTACCGCGGTAATGGAAGGAATGGCCCGGCTTGATGAGCTTATGGGGTTGGATAAGGGGGTGGGCGACAAACCCCAGGCCGCGCTGGTGGCCATTGATATCGCCAGCGGAGCGGTTAAAGCCATGGTGGGTGGCAGAGATTATTATGCCAGTGAATTCAACCGGGCCGTGAACAGTAAACGCCAGCCCGGCAGTGGATTTAAACCCTTTTTATATTATGCGGCGTTGAGGGATGGAAAATTGCATCCGGCCAGCGTGTTCCAGGACAGGCCTGTGGCCATTCCAATTAACGGGGCACCAGACTGGTACCCCCAGAATTTTGAGAAAGAATTCAGGGGACCCATGATTCTTAAGCAGGCCCTGATCAATTCTGTGAACACCATTGCCGCCCAGTTGGTGGCAGATGTGGGTGCTGCTGCAGTGGTGGATGTGGCCAAAGTCTGTGGAGTGAAAAGTCCGTTAAAATCCGTATATTCTCTGGCCCTTGGTACGTCTGACGTCAGCGTTATGGACATGGCTGCCGGATTTTCCACATTCGCTTCGCTGGGCATTTGCCATGAACCGTTTTTATTCTGGCGGGTTGAGGATGCAAGGGGGCGGGTTCTTTTTGAACATATTGTCAAGGATCGCAGGGTATTGGATCAGGCAACGGCTTTCCAGGTGGTGGACATGATGGAAGGCGTTGTGGATTTCGGATCGGGCAGGGGGGTGAGAAGTCTTGGATTCAAGCGCCCGGCAGCCGGGAAAACCGGCACGACGGATAATTATAATGATGCCTGGTTCACCGGGTTTACCCCGTCCCTTTGCGTATCTGTGTGGACAGGGTATGACAAGAAGAAAGAACTTAAGGATAAAAACAGGAGAGGTATTACCGGTGGCCGAGGAGCTCTGCCCATATGGACGGATTTCATGACCCGGGCCATGGAAGGCGAGCCCGAACGCGACTTTTTGATTCCATCGGATATCCGGTATGAAATTGTGGGAAAGACCACGGGATGTCCGGCAGCACCCCGGCAGGATACGGTTGATGAAGTAATTTTGCCACAGTCGGAGCCTGACGCTTCCGGTGTTGTTCGTGTGGCGTTGAAAAAGGACCAGTACCCCTGCAGAGGCTATTAAGATGATTCGCATTGTCCGACATATCAGTGTCCGGTTCTGGCTGACAACCCTGATGGTTCTGCCTTCAGGGTTCATCTTGTTTCCCCGGCTTTCCGGATGGCTTTCGGATATGCCTGCTTCGGTATTTATCCTCCTGATCTATGTGGTCTTTGGCTTGGGACTTGGTTTGTCCATGGATATTGCAGGACTCTGGTGGATAAGGAGACTGGTTAGGGATGCGCAGTTGTGGGAGCGATCCGGTATTGCCACCCGGGCTGAAAAAAAGTTTATTCGGGCTGTTCGGATTTATGACAGTGCCTGGATCTCTCCTCTGGCTGCGCGGCGGGTAGGCCCCATGCTTACCTCTGCCCTGGCGCGGTTTTACCTGGCATCGGGCAGCCGGCGCCGGGAAATTCAAGGGGCTGCCAGCGTCTGGCTGGCGCAGAATCCCAAAGACGAGAGTCTTGCCCGGTTTTGGCTTGAACGCATCCAGGATCAGGATATCTCCGGAACATCCACCCACTCTATACTGACGGTGTTGGCAGATAACTGGTATGCAGATCCAGACCTTTGCCGGATACTGGTGGGTGTGTTTTTGAACCAGGGCCGGATGGATTTTTCAGCAAGGCGCGTGTATCAATCATTCCTAAATATGATTGATATGACAGGCGGGAACAAAGCTTTATCACAAGAGGATAAGGCCCGGGTTGAAACAATCCGGGACATGATGTCCGGGCGCCTGGATACACCCCGGGACATGATGTCCGGGCTCCTGGATACACCTGAGCCGGAGCCGGAACCGGAAATGACCGAACCGGGATTGGGTACCCTTGGGGATGAACGGGTTGACCTGGCCACATTTATGAGCGGGAATCAAGGGGGCGACGGACAGTCGGCCAGTCCGGGTGACCAGGCATTTGAAGATGGTCCGGCAGGGTGGCGGCCGGCAGACGAGATCTATTTCGGGCAGGCGAGTTCGGGGTGGATGTCAGCCCTGATGTCCGGAATTAGCAGAAAAACCGCAGATAGCAGCTCTTTTATGGCAGGCAGAACCGGAAAAGCCAAACACGCTGTTTTAAATTTGATACAGGCCCGGGAAAAATGGTGGGGACGGGTGTGGGGGACCATGATTGCCTGCTTGGGCGTCTGGCTGATTTTTTTTGTCTGGGGCACGTTTTCCCACATGTTTAAAACAGCGGAGCAGCCAGCTCAGCAGATAAAGGTCATGATTCCTAAACCGTTTACCATCCAGGTGGCTGCGTATCATAAAAAGACCCATGCCGACAATTATAAAGCAACCCTTGCCCAAAAAGGGATTCAAACTACCGTGAAGGTCACGGACGGCGGCGGCAAAACCTGGTATCTGGTCCAGGTGTCTGAATTCACGGATCAGAAAAGTGCCCAAGTCTACGGCAACCAGCTAAAAGCCGACCATGTCATTAACGAATTTTTTGTAACCAAAAAATAGAGCCTGTCTGTTTTAATGATTATCGAACTGAAGTTCGACAGGCTGTTAGGGAACTTTGGAAAATTAAACTATCGATCAATGGAGTAATCCCCAACGTTGCATAAAAATATACCTTTTCGGGCGTTGTGCCAAAATACCCATAAAGAGATCAGGCCATGATCCACGCTAAGGCTTCCGTTGAAGGCATCGATTTCATGTTTGAATAGACGGTCCTAGCAAGGTTCAGCTTATGTCGCGTTTGACAGGGGTCTGACAGGGGGCAGGCCGTACAATGGGGACACCGGGGAAGCGGTGTGCTGGCTTGAATCGAATAAGGTTCGGCCATGTCGGTCATAACTTGTTTGACCAGGGCAGATTCGATTTCCTGGTTTTCGGCAAAAGAACTCAACTTCGTTTGAACCTGAGTATGTTTCTGCCCTTCAACTCTGGCTTCCAGATAATGTTTCACCATCGTGTAATACGGACCGGTCTCTATGCGGGTTGCACAAAATTGTTTGAAATGCGATAGGGCTTGGTCATAGTTTCCCAAGCTATAATGGATCTGGGTCAAAACAAAGGCAAGATTCATCTGCTGCCAGGGGGAGTCTGCTGTCAGCTCAATATTAAACAGCTGGGTAATGGGGACGGATGGGGCAAAAGAAGCGAGCCTATGGGCGATGTCTGTCAATTGTTGGGAAGAACAGTGAGCTATATCAAAAAAAAGATGTTCAATACTATCCAGGTCAACGAGTTGAAATTTGCCTGATCCGTCTACGGGAGGGGCAGATTTCCGTCCCTGGGCTGAGAATTCCGGAACATAGACGAACACCGATGGGAAACCCAGGAAAGAGACATCTCGAATGTAGACGTTTTTTCCATTATCGTGGAAGAACCGAACCAGACGGCGTACCTCTTCCTCGTATGATTTCAATGGGGTGAAAGTACTTGGATCAAAGGAGTAGCTGGGAGAGTCGCCGAAAAGGGCCGGCGGAAACACTCCGCTATTGTCTGTCGTAAAATGGGTAAAAACATGAAACCGAGTATTACGAGCTTCACTGTCCTGGCGGAGAAAATACTCAGGCACGGATGCGGGAATTTCTAACATGGCAGCATCGAACTGATCGCTATCCTGTATGCCCTGGAAAATTTCGGTCAGGCAACGACTCAATGCCACTTGAAAGGAGGTTTCAGAACCGACGTTAAGCCGATAGCGGCCGGTCTGCAAGTTTTTAATGATTACACCAAGGGAAGGGATGTTTCGTCCCGCAGAAAAATCTTTGACAATGACCTTATAGCGGCCGTCGCGTTCAATATCTTGAATAATCGCGCTTTCACCCGGAAATTGTGCCAGAAATTCCTTAGGCACGGTAGGCGGTGTCATTTGTCCATAAAATATCAGGGCGGCAGCCCATCGTTCAGTGAGTTCGCAAAGCGCCTGAAAAATAGCCTCGGGCTGTGTGTTGCCTGCAGCCATACCGTTAGAACCTACTGTTATCAGCAAGAGGTTCAAAGGCAACAGCTGGCTGCATTGGTTAAGGGTATCGTAAAAGGGCGTGGCTACAACGCCAGGCATACCATTGGCAGCGATTCGGTCAAAATAGGCTGCCACAAACTCCTTGCGGTCCTGCTTCAGATAGCGGAAAAAATCAGCCAGCACATCGGCCGGCAGGTTTTCCACAGCTTGGCGGTCCAAGTAGGATTCATCCGGAAAATAGTAATAGCCGAATTCATCCTTCAGCCTGTTTGCTATGGAACGGGAGAATGTTGCAAACAGCAGGTTTTGCATTCGTTCCATATACTCGGCATAGGCACTGGCCAGGCTGAATTCATGGGTGCGACCTTTGCCGTTGGTGCGAAATCCGCCCCGGTCCGGGGGTAAGGCGATACTGGACGAGAAAATTTTCGGATACGGATTAGCATGGTAGATCTCGTCAGGAACTAGATCTGCCTGATTGAGGATATTCCGGATACCCTCAATGGTAGCTGTTGCTGGCTGCTCTTTGTACGGTCGGGCAAGATTGGTAAACATGGACTTGGCCTTTTTGGCTCCCCGGCAAGCGGCCAAAGTAGGAAAACCGCCTGTCGGAGAGAGTTCTTGGCAATGGGACGCTATACTTTGATTGAGGCGGCATTAATTAAACGATGGGCCGACCAATATCACCCGGACCGTAAAAAAGTTGCTGTTGCTGCTGGAGTTGTTGCTGCTGGAGTTGCTGCTGCTGGAGTTGTTGTTGCTGCTGTTGGAGTTGTTGTTGCTGTTGTTGCTGGAGTCGTTGTTGCTGCTGTTGCTGGAGCTGTTGCTGGATCTGTTCCGGCGCGGGGGCAGCAGCCATAGGGCTCGTTGGCATCATAGGTGCCATCATCATATTTTGGGGGAAAAATTGCATGGTGGTCTCCTTTTACTATAGTGTTATTAGATTAGGACTTCCGGAGGACGTCTGCTTGAGATTCATTCGCCTTGTTTGATTTTGTGCTTTCGAGGTTTTTAATAATCCTTTCGGTTTCAGAGGTTGATTTGTTTACGAATTCGAGCGATTGTTCCAGGTTCTGTTTCATGAATTTCAATTGTTGGAGTTGAAAATGCAACTGCTGGAGTTGAATTTCGTTGGGGATGGGAAGTGGCATAGATGGTCCGGTCATGGCCATGGGCTGCATCTGAGTACAGCAGCAGGGCATGGTCGGGTTAAAGGGTTGAGGACCAGGCATTCCGGACATAGAGGACTGCGGAAAACCATATTGCATACACATGAGGGAATCTCCTTGGATTGAGGGGAACATTTTTTCAGCCGTATAAATTTCGTGGCCGCGGCACTTGCATAGATTATACTATGGCAGAGAATAGGCAAAAAGATCCTTTTTGTCAACGGCTTTGAGGGTTTTGATGCCAAATTAACACACAAGCTGTTACAGATTGATCACCTTGTCGGCCAGCTGCATGGCCGTGACAATATCCAGCATATTGGTGGTCTGGCCAATGGCTTTTTTCTCCATCAGATTCAGGTGGCTCAGGCAAGTTCCGCATACAAGAATGGTGACCCCTGATTCTTCAAGTTCGTGCAGTTCACCAAGCACTGCGGAATCTACCGTGGCAAGGGTGACGCCATGGTTGACAAAAACCAGGCGCCACAGATCCTTCCCCATCTCCTTGAGGGTTTTGATGAAATTGATCATTAACTTTGTGCCTAATTCATCATCTCCAACGCCCAATCTGTTGGATGCGGCCATCACCATGATTTTTACCGGGGCGTTTTTTTGGGATGGCGCTGGGCCGCAAGCCGATTGCCCTGTCGGCCGGGGCGCCAGTTTAACGGTCGCGGCCTGGTCCCGGGTGCCTTCCACAACAGACATGGTGCCGTCGGATTCCACACCGACTTCAAAACCGGCATAGGTTAAAAATCGGCTGACATTTTCAATGGCGGCATCATTGTCCAACAGCACCCGGATATGCGACAATGCTTCGCTTTCAAGACATTTTTTTGTTTCTATTACAGGTGCCGGACAATCCATTTTTCTGCAGTCAAGTTCTTTTACCATTCTATTTTAAAGTCTCCTTGTCGGGGTAGATGTTTGGGAAGACGCACAGTTTTTTCGTGCCCATTCACAAATTTGCTCAAAACCCAAAAATCTCCATTTGACGGGAAAGTCCCGACACTGGGAAGGTTTGACAGGATTGATGCGGCATCCATTGCTGTCCAGGAAGATGCAGGCCCCGTCAGGGGCATCAATGATTGAAAGGCCGTTGCGGTCTTTCGTCAGACAGGTGAAGGTTTCTATAAAATCCCGGACATCCATATTCAGGAAATCGGCAATGATATCCGGTTCTTTATCACCCAGACGGACGTACCCGCTTTGTCTGCAGCAGGCCCCGCATCCTAAGCATTCAAATCGTGTCAGGTCAAATTTTTTTTTATCCATGCATATATCCGGTAAAGATAACCTTGTCAAATGAACAGATTGATGTTTGGCAGGCGTAATGTTTGGGGTGGCGGGTCCAGAAGATGCCGTATGTTGTCACAAAGTTCGTTCATGTTTTCGGCCCGTATCATGGATTTTAAAATGGCGTTGGAAAATTTAAAATTGGCGCAGAAATACGGGGCAAATTTTTTAAACATCTTCAGGGCAAAGCGGTCCTCATAATGGGCGCTTAAAAGCCTTGCCATGTCCAGGGCGGTTTTCATATAAATGGATGGTTCCGGTGTAAAGTTTTTGGTCCACTGGGCAAAAATCCAAGGCTGTGCCACGGCCATCCTGCCGATAGATAGACCCTGGCAACCCGTTTCCCGGATCATTCTGATCCCATGTTCGGGGGCAAACAGGTTCCCGTTGCCAAAAACGGGAATGGTGACCGCGTGTTGTACGTTGCCGATCAGCTCCCACCTGGGTCTTCGGCTTCTTCGGTCGGGGGCGACCCGGGGATGAAAGGTTAAGGCATCTGCCCCGGCACTTTCAAAGGCCCGGGCCATGGTCACCGGAAAGCTATGATCATCCTGCCATCCGGTTCTGAATTTAACAAAAACCGGGCATGACACAGCCTTTCTGACCGCAGATACAATGTCGATCGCCTTGTCGGGTGTCTTTAACAATGCGGCCCCGCATCCTTTTTTACAGATTGCGGCAACCGAACATCCGAAATTTAAGTCCACCCCAAAGAATTTTTCGGCTTCAATGCGACGGGCAGCCCGGGCCATGGTCTCAGGTTCTGCACCAAATATCTGGCAGACTGTGTGGTCCAGTTCTTGGGGCCGCCAGGAAAATACATGGGATATTCGGGGGTTTTCATGGGGAACCGCTTTGGCAGAGCACATGCCCGTAAACAGCAGGCCGAATCCTGAAAACTGGGTCACAAGCTGCCTGAACGCGATGTGCCCCAGCCCTGCCATGGGCGCCAGTACCATCCGGTTGGAAATGGTTCTGTTACCGATGGCAAGCGGCCTGAGCAGATATTTAGCCAGGTCTTCAGCCGTATTTATGGTGTTCTCTATGGTTGTTTCAGAATTGGATCGTGTCATTAAAGCCGGCTGCTGCTGTCCATTGAATTTTCATGTTGTTTCAATTCCCTTGATTGTGTTTTGTTTGGAGTTGTATCAGGCATGGCCTGTTTGTGCAATATCGGCAACATTACAGTTACAGGTTATCAGACAACGCCAGGGCTTTTTTATTGATGGCAATGCCCGAATCCGGGTGAATGATATCATGCTGGGTGGATTGAAAAGGCAGAAAAATCAGGGAGACACTTTGGGGCGTCACTTCAGTCTTGGGTAAAATTTCAAGAATTTCTTTTCTGGGTTTCAGAAGAGCGGCCATGGTAATGCGAATGGTCTGGATCCCCTCGGAAGCGGGCAGGTTCACGGGCTGGTACAAATTGTCTTCAATCGTTTGGGACAGGGCCGGTTCCAGCTGGGCTGAGGTTATTTGACCTATCAACCGTAAAAAAATGTTGGGACGGACCTTAAATGCCGGACTCCAGAAATGCACAGGCTTTTCCTCCCAGTTCCGGGGAATTGCCAGCGGCAGGTTTGCCATCCTGGCCAGATCCGCATGGCTGTCCAGGGTCATGGGCGAGACTTTGGCGCTGATTCGCCAGAACGGTAGCATGATGTCATCTTTGTGGGCAGGGGCTGCGGTACTGAATTTAATTTTTGCAAGGTTCTTTCCCTTGGCCCGCCACAGGGAATGGCAGTTCCGGCATACCAGGGCCAGTGAATCGCCACTGCCCTCAAGATCCGCCCCGCATCCGGGGCAAATGCCGGCAATAAAATGGGTCTCAACACCGGGACGGACCTGATCCAGGTCGAATATATCCGGGGTGATCTCTTTTCCCGGGGGCAACATCTGATTGGTAACCCCATCTATAAGATGTTGCTGTCTGATGTAAAAAGGAGAATAAATAAGACTGAAGGTTTCTCCGATATCCTCTTTAAACGTGCGTTCATCTGGTTTTAAACCAAATATTGTGTCTTTTAATACCGTTGCCGAGGGCAGAGGTCGAAAAAATTTTCCTTTGGTATCCGGCTCGATCACTTTCATGGTCATGGCCTGGGATCTTAGACCCAGGGAAAATGGAATCTGGGGCGGCATATCTGCCACAGCCAGGGTGGAGATGTCTGTAAATCGGGGTGTTATACCGGATGCGGAACATATGTAACGCACGCCTTTGAAACGCCAATAGGGCAGGTATATCGGCTGTCTATCTTGGGGTGCCTTCGGGGAACAGGGCAGGTAATACCTGGGAAATCCTTTTTGGGAAATACAGGACCGGACCCGGCAGAATTCGCACACAAAGAACCGGGTTTCTTCCCCTAAGGTGACAGGGGCTCCGCACTGGGGGCATTGATGCTGGATTGCGTAGCTAATATTTTTCTCCACACTGGTTGCAGAAGATTGAATCCGGCAGATTTTTTGCACCGCAATTGCCACAGGTTTTTTCTGTTGTCTTTTCTGCGACCTGTTTTCCACATCTGGGACAGAATTTTGTGTCGGGTGTGATGTTTTTGCCGCAATACTGACACCGTGCAAAGATCACCTGCTGGTGACCGCACTGGGGGCAGAATTTTGCGTCCAGGGAGATTGGGTTTTGGCACTCCGGGCAGGCAGTGGTCAGCGCAGTGTGGGTTGTCGGCTGTCCTGTCGGGGAGAGCATCTGCTGGGAAAATATGCCGGGCAGCATCATACCAAGGCCTAATCCAAGGCCTGCCTGGGCACCGTCTGAGGCAATGCCCTGTGGATTTTCGGCAATTTTTTCCATGGCCATGGCGGTTTTCATCTGCATCAGTTTATTCATATCGTCAAACAGCCCTAATCGGCTTTTGTCATCAATGGCCTGCTGGACCTCGGGGGGCGGTGTAATGGCATTGATGTAAAGATGGGTCAGATTCAGTCCGAATGCACTGAAATCCTCATGCAGTCTTAGGGCCAGACCCTTTCCCAGTTCATCGTAATGTTCCGGCAGATCAAAAATGGAGGAGACTTTCTCTCCGATATAGTCGTTGAATCTGGACACCACCACCTGGTTGAGATAATCGCTGATGTCGGCGCTTGTGTAAATGCCCTGGGTTCCGGCCAGGGTGTTGATGAACAGGACCGGCTGGACAATTTTCAAGTTAAAAACACCAAAGGCCCTGAGTCTTACCAGGCCAAGGTCCTTGTCCTTGAATGCCACCGGGTCCCGGGTCCCCCATTTCAGGTTGGTAAAGGTTTTTAAATTGGCAAAAAAGACTTCTGCTTTCAGCGGGCTTTCCATGGCCCAGGGAAGGCTTGCAATTTTTGTCAGAATAGGGATGTTTGCAGTTTTTAAGGTGTGCCGTCCGGGACCAAATGCACCAACGGCCTTTCCCTGGTAGAAGAAGACTGCGGCCTGACTTTCCCGGACAATGAGTTGGGCCCCGAATTTGATTTCGCCCGAGCCTTTTTCAGGCAGGCGGTGAATCAGTTCCTGTCCGGTTTCGTCAAACCACTCCAGCACTTCAAGGTAAATCAGGTTATTGGTTCCCATGGGTCTCTCCTTGCTGTGTTTTTTCTGAGCGGGTTTGAGTTTAAACAAAAATTGCTTTTATTCTAAAAAAAGTTGATGGCCGGTGTCAAACGATATTCCGTCGGGGGNNGGGGGGGGGATGGCTATATTGACAAGGTATTGGACCTATATTATTTATATGCCTTTAATGAAAGGTTTAAGGGTCCTTTTACTTTTGGCTGAAAGGCTTAATTGAGGTATCATTCCGGGTTAGACCTTGGCTGTTTAAAGAGGAGTGTAAAAATATGCCGGACCGGCATCAGCAGGAAAAAGATCAGTTTCGTCGCCTTTTTGGCTGGCGGGGGCTTGATCGTTTTGAGGAACGGTTTCAGATACTGGAATCTTTTTTAAAATTGGAAAGCCATGTAAGCCTGGCCCAGATTGCCGATCAGGTCAGGCTGGATGGTCTGCGTGTGGATAATGAATTTCTGCTGCAGTGCATGGAGCAGTTGTGCCGGTTGGGATTTGCCAGTCAGGTGGTGTTTGACCGGGATGACACCATTCTATATGAACACCGTCAGCTTGGGGTGCATCATGATCATATGGTCTGTACCAAATGCGGTGCAATAATTGAGTTCAAGGACGATGATTTAGAAGCACTTCAGGAGAAACTGGCTGCCGAATATGGTTTTTTTATGCTCCAGCATAAAATGGAGATTTATGGCCTTTGCGGGGAGTGTATGGCGCAGCGGGATGATCTGATTCCTTTGTCCAGGGCCAGAATCGGAGAAAAGGTTGAGATCGTTAATGTGGCTGCCGGCAGAAAAATGCAGATGCGCTTTGCTTCCATGGGGCTTCGGACGGGTATTTTTGTTGAAATTATTTCCAGTGCCATGGGGGGGCAACTTGTCATTGCATCAGAATGCAACCGGCTGATTTTGTGTGCGGGAATGGCTAGTAAAATTTGGGTTCGACCCGAAAAAGGATTCGGGGGGGGATCCAATGACGGTGGAGGGGAAAGCTGCCTGCCGTTTTTCAATGAATCTGTGCCGATGAGCGCGATGGCACCGGGACAACAGGGCAGTATTGCCCGGGTGGACGGCGGACACTTTCCACGGCGGCGACTGGGAAAGATGGGGTTTCAGCCGGGCGTTCTTGTCCGGGTAATCAGTAGCAGCCCGGGATCCGATTCCATTGAGGTCATGGTTCGGGGGCATCGGGTTTTTCTGTCGGAAAAGGATGCATCGAAAATTTTTGTGGAGAACATCACGCCGTAATTTTTTTTACATCTCAAACGGGTAGAAGGCTTGTCACAATACCTTGCATGCCAAGGTGCTTTTCTGATATACCGGGTACGACATGATTTAAACTGTAGTTGATCGGAGATTTTTATGTATCGTATAAAAGAGAAAGATGTTTTTAGAATTTCAGTTTGTTGCTTTTTTATTTTTCTGTTTTCCGGCATTGCGTTGGCCTCAGAACGGCTATCGGTAATATCTTCTGTTGCCAATTTAAGAGACGGTGCGGGAAGCAAATATAATGTGTTGTGGCAGGTGGAGAAATACCATCCCTTTCTTGTGATCAATAAAAAAAAGGACTGGTTCGAGGTAAAGGATTTTGAAGGAGATACGGCCTGGCTTCATGAAAGCTTGTTGGGAAAAACGGATACGGTCATTTCAATAAAATCAAAATGCAATGTTCGCTCAAAACCGGATCAATCAAGTGACATTGTCCTCATAGTGGAACGGGGTGTCCCTTTTAAGGTGCTGGCTCGTAAAGGGGACTGGATTAACATTGAGCATGCTGACGGCGAAGTTGGTTGGATTTTTAAAAATTTGGTGTGGTAGCCCGGATACATAATTTAGATAAACAGATTATAAGGTAATATTTTAATGGCGAATCAAGGTGTATCAAACGAGCGGAAAAGAGAGCTGGCACAGATGGATCCGTTCCAGGAGGGTCTGGCCAAATCCGTTAAATGGGCTACTGCTCACAAAAAACAATTGACGGTCTCAGCGGGTGCTCTGGTTGGGGTGGTGATTGTGTTTTCTGCGATTATGTTCAGTTTTAAACAGTCTGAAATCAAAGCATCTGAATTGGCTGCCAAAGCCTATGAGAAATATGAAGAACAATATTCCCAGGACCGGGATGCCCGGAAAGGATATGATGCCGTCAAGGATGATTTTCAAACGCTTTTTGACGAATATGCAAACACCAGTGAAGGGCACATGGCACTGATTAATTTCGGGAAGATTTGTTTTGAGGCCAAGGCGTATGATCAAGCATTTGATTTGTATTCCAAAGCCCTGTCAACTGTAGGGGATAAGGCCGGTGTGAAGAACTTTTTGCTTTGTGCTTTGGGTACTGTCTGTGAGTTGAAAAATGATTTGGAACAGGGAAAATCTTATTATTTGCGCGTTGAAAACGGCACATCAAATCTTTTAAAGGATGATGCCCGGTTTGCCCTGGCGCTAATTTATGAAAAACTTAATGATACGGATGCCGGGCGTCAGATGTATGAAAAAATTGCCCAAAGTCCTGGGGATTCCATTTATAAGGACATAGCCCAGGCCCGGATTAAATAGGGCAAGAACTAAAAAAGGCTGCCTGGGCGGGGCAGCCTTTTTTAGAAAAGGAAAAAAAGATGAAAAAACTAACCGTGGTTAGTTAGTGATAATTATTAAAAGCAAATTCCTTGCCATTCAGTTTGAAAAAAGCTTATAAAATTTTTAACTTATTGAAAATATAATATATAGTTTTGTTTATTATAAAAAAGGCACATGCCTAATTATGCGACTATGAGATGATGGCGTTCAAAATTTTGAACCCTTAAAGTGGTATTTTCACGAAAAGAGCGCATTATCCCGAAGCAATAATCTTTTCCAGGGTTCAAAATTTTGAACCCTGGAAAAGATTGTTATTTATTGTCCAGTTTTAACTCCTTGTCCAGATTGAATTTTTTTAGTTTCTGGTTTAATCCACTCTTTCCGATGCCAAGGATTTTTGCTGCCGTGGTCTGGACATTGCCGGACATCTTCATTGCCCGCAGGATCATTCTTTTTTCTACTGCGGCGAGGGTTTCGGAAAGGCCTACGCCATCAGGGATACCATCCAGTTGAAGTGTGCCGGCTTTGGGATTGCGGATTTGGGACGGAAGGTCCGAAACTGTGATTATGCTGCCCTTGGCCAGGATGATCGCCCTTTCAATGACATTTTCCAATTCCCTGACATTGCCTCTCCACTCGTAGTCACACAGCCGCTGGATTGCCTCTTTGTCAATGCCTGTGACAATCCCGGCCCTCTCCGGGCCCTGGGTGTATTTTTCAATGAAATGCTTAATAAGCAAAGGAATGTCCTCCAACCTGTCCCGCAAGGGGGGGATGTTGGCTTTGACCACATTGAGACGATAGTAGAGATCTTCCCTGAATTTTCCGTTTTTAACCTCATCTTCCAGGATTTTGTTGGTGGCGGCAATGAGTCTGAAGTCCACGGCCAGACTTACGGTCCCGCCAACGCGCTCCACAGTTCGTTCCTGGAGTACCCGTAACAGTTTTACCTGTAGCGGCATGGGTAATTCCCCGATTTCATCGAGGAACAGCGTACCTTTATCCGCCATTTCAAACCGGCCTTTTTTTAACCCCACCGCACCGGTGAAGGCCCCTTTTTCATGTCCGAAAAGTTCACTTTCCAAAAGAGACTCGGCAAACGCCGAACAGTTCACCGCAATCAGGGGGTGATCCTTGCGCATGCTGTTGTAATGAATCGATTTGGCCACAAGCTCTTTGCCTGTGCCGCTTTCCCCTTCCACAAGCACCGAGGCACTGGTTGGGGCTACCTTTTTAATGATGTCGTACAGCGCCTGCATGGTTTTGCTTTTGCCGATGATGTTGTCAAATTGGTACCGGGACTGGATAGCATCTTTAAGAAGCGTGTTCTCCTGGACAATTTTGGACATGGACAGCGCTTTGGCGATGTGGGCAATGAGAGCTTGGTTTTCAAACGGTTTTAAAATAAAGGTGTAGGCGCCCTTGTGCATGGCTTCCACCGCCTTTTCCACACTGCCGAATGCTGTCATGATGATTACCGGAAGATCCGGTTTGATCTGTTTGGCTCTTTCCAAAAGGTCAATGCCGGACATGCCCGGCA
>NZ_DDYV01000210.1:0-3555 GCF_002348205.1 Desulfobacter sp. UBA2225
CCTTCCGCCACTTCTACCATACCCAGCTGGTCTACCCAAATACATCTGTCTTCCGATAAAACGGAAAACAGTTCGTTAAGCGCTTTCGGATGCTCCGGCCGGTTAATCTCCTCCAAATGCACCACACAGCGCGGCGTGGATATAGCTTTAGGAAAAAGGAACTCGCTGTAATGGGTCTCCCCATCCTTTAAAGTATGTTCGCCAAACAGCTGGCCCGGCTCAGAAAGCAGTCCCATTTGAAAAACAGCCAGCGGCCGTTTGTAAAAAGCTGCGAACTGACGCACCAGGGAAGATTTACCACAGCCCTGCCTGCCCGTGATCAGAATATTTACAGGATGCTTCCTGCTGAGAACTTCAAATTTCTCAAGGGCAAAAATGATTTCTCCCGGCGCAAAGAAAAAGTCGTCCAGTGCAGGAATTCTTAACTCCTTGTGATACTTCACCAATATTGCTCCTTTCGATAGCCCGGCCCGGCAGTATTTGCTCTCAGCCGAGAATTTTCTTTCTTAAAAGGCCTTCTATCGCGCCGGGGAGGTGCTCTATGGAATCCAGAAACCGGATTGACTCGCCATACTGCTCCAGCATCAGCTCACGGTCGTCATACCCGCTACCCAGCGTAGCCAGGTCGATTTTCTTATTTTTGCAGTAGTTTATCCCATGCGAAACGTCACAGCCACAATTGGAACCGCCGTCAGTTACATGGATCAACAGCCGCTTGCCTCCCTCCTGGGACATTTGCAGCGCCGCTCCTATAATCGCCTGGCCGGAGGCGGTCTGGCCCATGGGCTGAAGCGAGAGAAGTTTATTGTCTTTAACTATTCTTGAAATCATACAGATTTTTTCAATTTCGAAATAACCAAACGCCTGGAAATGGTTATTGGTACTCTTTAAAGCAGTGTAAATCGCGGCCACCGTATTCTCAACCATTCTCCATTTCACACCGCCCATCGAAGCCGACGCGTCAACTAAAAGCACTATATTCCACGACGCTTCCGAACGAAACTGTTTTTCCTTGAAACATCTTCCGTCAATCGGCGCCCGGTATAATTTCCTTGCGTCCACCTTCCCGCTTTTCAATCCTCTGTTTATTAGAAACTTGCGCTCGGCGTATACCTCAAATATTCTCTTCAGCCGCGTAACCAGGTGCGGATCAATCATGGGGTGAGTGTTGGATACATTGAAATCCCATAATGAAGTCGGCATAACTTCATCATCATCTCCCACCACCGCCCGGATCAATGGGGTGATGTCGATTGAATCCACGGCCAGTTCAAGCTCTACTTCATCCATGCTTTCCAATAAAGGGAAAACGCCGCCTGGTTTCCGCTTTTTCTTGCCTTTTGTTTTTTCTTTCGGATCAAGCGGGGAATACAGGGGCATGCTGAAGTCGTATACTCTCCAAAACTTAATGTCTTCGTAAATATTTTTCCATAACTCCAGGTACAAATCCTTCCTTATATCACACCGGCCCACGACACCATGCCAGACTTTTCCCGTAAGTGTGGAGAAGTGGCTTGAGTCCTTTGTTATGTCGCTCTGTTCAGCAACGCTTGTGCCGCCGGCTGCTATTTCCTCCAGCCAGCGGTCGGCGGAGCTGAGGATGTCGAGTTTCTCCCGGTATACATCATCTACCGCCTGCGTTGACTTGTTAAACGCCGTGTCCCACCAGATGCGGAGCAATTCATCAACCGACGGGACTACTTTATGAATTCTTTTCAGCATGTCCAGAGCCATTTGTCTGACCTTGGCAGTGTACAAGCCAAGTATCGACTTCTGGGAGACTATGTCGACATAGATATCTTCCCCGGTGCTGACAATCTTTGACAACATCAGTTTTTCCCGGGGCGTGATTTCACCGGCTTGTTTTACTGCCTCCTGCCAGACCCGTTCGCTCCAAACAACCCTGTGCAGCGCCTCGTGGACCACAACCCCGACCAATATGTCCATCTTTTCATAAGAAATGGGATACCTGCCGAATATAATTTCCGGGTCCAGCACAATCCTGCCCTTGTTCTTGGTCGACATGCCAACCCAGTCAACACTGCCCACATTGTCCCCCAGGAATCCGGCCACCTTCCGCAGCGCACGCAGCACATTCGATAGCTCTACCGTTTCAAGGGGTGATAAATTCTTGCGCCAGTAAGCAGAAATCCCCCCCCTGTCTCTGTAATAACCGGTGGCTTCTGGGGATGCTAGATCCACAGCCGCCTTTACAAGGTTAAAATAACTATCAGTAGAGTTCATATTCCACTTCTCCCAACTCTCCTTTGGCCCCCATCCCCAGGTGTAACGAGAGAAGAATTGATTCAAGCACATCCTGGTTAACCTGCAGGCTCAGGGCAAAGGCATCCTGAATGGGTGTCCCGACAGCCAGTAATTCAGCAATCATCAACGCGTGCCGGGTGGACAGGGAAATGTTAAACTTGGGGTTGCCCCGTATTTTATTAGCGATATTGACAATCGTCAGGGCCTGTTCTTCACTGATGCCGGTTTTTGCCGACAGCACCTGTTTTTCCACCGGACCCGGCAGGTAACCGACTTGTAGAATATAAAATCTATCCCTCAAGGCCGCGTCGAGCATTTCTGTCCCGACGAATTCCTCGCCTTCATTTAGAGTGGCGAAAAATACCACACCATCGGCAACTTTGATCAAACCCATCTCATCAGTCCAAACCTGCCTGTCATCCGACAGCAGTGAAAACAACATGTTCAGCGCCTTGGGGTGTTCAGGCCTGTTTATTTCTTCCAGGTGAATTACACATCCGGGCGTCTGTATGGCTTCAGGGAACAAAAAAGGCTGGTAATAAGTTTCTCCATCCTTTAGCCGGTGCTCACCAAACAATTGGCCTGGTTCCGAAAGGATACCGATTTGAAAAGTAGCCATAGGCAGGCCTTTTTTTGCCGCGTATTGCCGGACTAAAGATGACTTGCCGCACCCTTCCTTCCCGGTAATCAGGATATTAACGGGGTGCTTCTGCGAGAGTTTGCTGACCGATCCCAGGTTGCTGATGGCATCTTTCGGCAAATAAAAATGATGGTCTTTTTCAGGAATCATTTTTTTTATATCAAGGCTCATTTGAATCCCCCTTTTTTAATGGTTCTATTTCCTTAATTCTTCCACTTCTCCGTAATAGATACAATAAGCACATTAAACCTGGCGATGAAACACCCTAATTCAGCACCTCCTCAAACGCGACCAACCCAAAATACCGAAATACTGCATTTAATAGGCGCAGTGCTGATGGTTATGCCATCATGCCCGCACCGTATTTGCTCTAATTAAAGATGATTTAAACACCATTATTTTTAAAATTCAGATTACTGGGTAATTAAAATGCAATATTTATTCCCGCCAAAAGCTATCTAATAAAAAGCCGGCGTGTGAGCAGCCGGCACAACCAATGGGTTTTGTTTATTTTTTAAAATCATTTTAATCATATAGATTTTATTTATTTATTTATTTATTTATTTATAATTAAAATCATTTTTATCATAATTATGTTCCGTTAAAATAAAACAGACATTGTTTATCGCATGTTTCATGGTGTTACGGAT